>JAYTIO010000410.1:0-4386 GCA_043731805.1 Pedosphaera sp.
TATCTGCACACCCCAGACGGCGGCTGGAAGCACGCCGGCACGCCGGCACGGGGGCTTGCCCCGCCCGGCCCGCTGCGCTACCAACTCGCCCAGCTTCCAATTCTGAAAATGCTTCTCCTTCTCTCGCTCGCCCTCGCCCCCCTCCCCTCACTGCCCGCCGCCCCGTTGCCCCAGCCGGACTTTTCCGCCGCCCACAACGAAACTGTCACCAACCTCGCCGCCTTCATCCGCGTGGACACCGTCAACCCGCCCGGCAACGAGACGCGCGGCGCGCAGTTCCTCAAGGCCCTCCTCGACCGCGAGGGCATCCCCAGCGAAATCCTCGCGCTCGAACCCACGCGCGGCAGCCTCGTCGCGCGGCTCAAGGGCAACGGCAAGAAGCAACCGCTTCTGCTCATGGCCCACACCGATGTCGTCGGCGTCGAACGCGAGAAGTGGACGGTCGAGCCCTTCGCCGGGATTGTGAAGGACGGCTGGGTCTATGGCCGTGGCGCGCTGGACGACAAGGGCATGGCCTCCGCCTTCCTCGAAATCTTCCTCCTCCTCCACCGCCACAAAGTCCCCCTCGACCGCGATGTCATCTTCCTCGCGGAGTCCGGCGAAGAGGGCACCACGCACGTCGGCATTGATTTCCTCGTCGCGAAGCACTGGGACAAAATCGCCTGCGAGTTTGCGCTCAACGAAGGCGGGCGCATCCAGGAGGCCAACGGCAAGGTGAACTACGTGGGCGTCGCCACGACGGAGAAAGTCCCGCGCCCCTTCCTCATCTCGGCCAAGGGCACCAGCGGCCACGGCTCCCGCCCGCGCCCGG
This sequence comes from Pedosphaera sp., assembly GCA_043731805.1. GTDB lineage: Bacteria > Verrucomicrobiota > Verrucomicrobiia > Limisphaerales > SXTU01 > SXTU01. The sequence continues at coordinate 812 of JAYTIO010000410.1, forward strand.
ACAACGCCATCGTCCACCTCTGCGCCGCCATCGCGAAAATCGGCGAGTGGCAGGCACCGATGCGGCTCAACGAGACCACGCGCGAGTTCTTCAAGCGGCTCGCCACCATCAGTTCACCGGCGGACGCGTTCGTCCTGACGCACCTCGAAGACCCGGCGCTGGGCGCGATGGCGCAGGAGAAGTTGCGCCTGAACTTCGGCACCTATCACGCCATGACCCGCACCACACTCGTGCCCACCATCATCAAGGGCGGCTTCCGCATCAACGTCATCCCCGGCGACGCGCTGGCGCAGATTGACGTGCGCACGCTGCCCGACGAGGACGTGGAGCGCCTCGCCACTGCTTTGCGCAAGCTCATCAACGACCCGCAAATCGAAGTCGTCCCGCCTGTGGGTGGCCGGCCCAACGCCCCGCCGTCGCGGCACGACAACGAGATGTTCGGGGCCTTGGAGCGGGCGCAGAAGCGGCAATTCCCCGGCGCCATCACCATCCCCCTGATGGTCGTGGGCGCGACCGATTCCGCGCAGCTCCGCGCCAAAGGCGTGCAAGCCTACGGCGTCGGCACTGTGTATGGGGACAAGGAAGTGACCGCCATGCACGGCAACGACGAGCGCATCAACATCAAGGGCCTGGGGCAATTCACCGAGTTCATCTGGCACGCGGTGGTGGACGTGGCGGGGGAGAAGTGACCTTGGTGCGTGGTGGCTTAACGCCAACCCCTGAACCTGGTAGGGCCGTGCTGTGCACGGCCTCGTTCGGCCAGATGGAGTAACGAGGCCGCGCGCAGCGCGGCCCTACCAGGTTCAGGGGCTGGAATCGCGGGCCGGGGCGACCGTGGGTTCGCCCGGCTACTTTGCATTAAACTGGAACCAATCCACGTTCATCAGGCCGCTCTTGCCGGGGTTCACGAAAAGGGCGACGACGTCGGTGCGGGTGGGCTGGGGTTTCAGCGGGGCGGTCACGTCTTGCCAGGTGTCCCACTTGCCGGTGGGGACTACTTTGAGGGTGGCGAGTAACTCACCTTGCGCGGAGCCGGCGCGGAGTTCGATGTCGCCGCCGACTCCGGCGCTGGCGACACGGGCGGTGATGGTGGCAGTGTCGCTGAGGTTGAGGTTGGCGAACCTCGCGGTGTGGCCGTGGTCAATGGCGCCGAGGTGGGTGGTGGGACCGGTGGTCAGCACTTTCACGCCGGTGAGGACGCCGCTCGCGGCGGGCACGCGGCGGCTGCGGAGGCTGACTTGGGCGCGGCCGGTGAGGGAACCGGCGGGGGCGCGACCGAGGTCGGTGTAGGTGGCTTCGAGGGTGGCGACGCGGAGGTTCTTGTCGTTGGGAGCGGTGACATTGCCGGTGAGGCCCCGGGTCATCGCGCCGCCGGTCTTGCCGGGTTCCAGGGCGAAGACCCAGCGGACCATGAGCTGCACTTGGTCGGTGGTGAAGGCTTCGTGAGGGAGCATGGGGATTTCGCTCCAGACGCGGCTGCTGCCTTTGATAACGCGCTGGACACTGGCGTCGAGCGCGCCGGGTTGGCCGCGATATTTGTTGGCCACTTCAAGGTAGGCGGGGCCGACGATCTTGGTCTCGACGGCGTGGCAGTTGAAGCAGTCGCTTTGTTTCATCAGGGCGAGGCCGGGTTCGTCCACGGGGTCTTTGCCGTCGCCCTTGCTCCACTGGGCGGCGACGAAGACGCGGGGTTCCATGAGTTCGTCGTGCTGGGCGGAGGTGCCGTCTTCGGCGTCGGCGACGGTGACTTGGTAGGGGAGGGGTTTGCCGGGGGTGAAGAAGTCGCCGTCCACGGGCGAGGCGAAGCGGACGTTGGGCGGGGTGTTGCCGACGATAAGGGGGAGGCTGGTCTGGCTGCTGGCACCTTTGTCGTCGGTGACGCGCAGCTCGACGATGTAGTTGCCGGGCTGGGGGACGGTGACTTTGGCTTCGGCGGTGGTGGCGATGAGTTTCGCGGCGGGCGCGGGAGCGTTGGTGGCGGCACTGGTGGGGCCGTGGAGTTTCCACGCGTAGGTGAGCGGGTCGCCGTCGCGGTCGAGGGAGCCGGCGGCGGAGAGCTGGACGGTGAGGGGTTCGCGGCCCGCGCTGGGCGTGATGGTGGCCTTCGCAACCGGTGCGAGGTTACCCCATTGGTAGGAGATTTTAACGAGCTTGGCGTCGGGGTTGCCGCCCCAGGTCTCGCCGTAGTCGAGGAGGTAGAGGCAGCCGTCGGGGCCAAATTGCGCGTCCACCGGGCGGCGGAGGACGAAGGCCCCGGCGCGCTCGGCGGCGGCCATTTTGTCCTTCGCGTTGGCCACGGCGACGGCGGCGGGGAACGGCTCGATGCCCAGCAGCTTCGAGTCGCTGTCGAGCCGCGCCCACTTCATGAAGGGGCGTTGCCAGTCCCAGAAGAGGAGGCAGCGGTCGAAGTGCTCAGGGAAGCCGCCGGTGGTTTTGAACTCGGGCTTGAAGTAGAAGACCGGCCCGGCGCAGGCGGTGCGGCCGCCCTGGCCGAGCATGGGGAACTCCTTCGATTCACCGTAGGGCCAGTAGATCATCGCGGGCTGCGCGGGCGGGAGGACCTTGCTGCCGGTGTTGTTGGGCGAGTCGTTGACGGGGCGGGCGGGGTCGAACTTGGGACCGACGGTCTTCGTGGCGAAGTCGTATTTGGCGTAGGTGAAGTTGCTGCCGACGAAGTAGGGCCAGCCGAAGTTCCCGGCCTTGCGGGCTTGGTTAATCTCGTCGTAACCGCGCGAACCACGCGGGCCATCGCCGCCCGCGTCGGGGCCCACCTCGCCCCAGTAGACGAAGCCCGTGCGCTGGTCCACGCTCATGCGCCAGGGGTTGCGGCAGCCCATCACGTAAATCTCGGGGCGACCCGCCGAGCCGTTCTTGGGAAACAAGTTGCCGTCGGGAATCGTGTAGCCGCCCTCGGGCGTGAGGCGGAGGCGGAGGATTTTGCCGCGCAAGTCGTGGGTGTTCGCCGCCGACTTCTGCGCGTCCCACGGCTCCTGGCCGGGGCGCTCGTCAATGGGCGCGTAGCCATCAGAGGCTCCGCCGGGATGCGTGTTGTCGCCGGTGGAGATGAGCAGGCAGCCATCGGGCGCGAACTCGACGGAGCCGGCGTGGTGGCAGCACTCGCGGCGTTGCTCGCCGAATTCGAGGATGACGCGCTCGCTCTGCCCGTCGAGGGCGTCGCCGCGAATCACGAAGCGACTGAGGCGCTGGCCGGCTTGGTTGGTCGGGGAGTAGAGGAGGTAGATGAAGTTGTTTTGGGCGAACTGGGGATCGAGCGCGAAGCCGAGAAAGCCGTTCTCCTGCTGCGTGAAGACGGGGATTTGGCCGACTTCGACGATTTGGCCGCCGGGCTTCCAGGCCTTGAGCTTGCCGGCAATTTCGTTCCAGAAGACGCGGCCGTCGGGGGCGACCTCGAGTTCCATGGGCTGCGGCATATTGCCGGCGGCGAGGACTTCGACCTTGAAACGGTAGTCGGGCGGGGGCGCAGCAGCGACAGCGGCGGCGGCGAGGAGAACTTGGGCGAGCGCGAATAACTTCATCGGGGGAGGCAGACTGGCGGTGTCCATGGGGAATTCGAG
>JAYTIO010000411.1:0-6362 GCA_043731805.1 Pedosphaera sp.
CACGGAGATTTACCGTGGCAGCGAATACACAGTGGATTTTCTCCCGAAGCTCAAACTCGAAATCGTCGTGTCCGACGCGAACGCGCAGAACGCGGTGAAGGTCATCGTCGCGGCCGCGAAGACGGGCAAGATCGGCGACGGCAAGGTGTTCGTCAGTTCCATCGAGAGCGTGGTGCGTATCCGCACCGAGGAGACCGGCGACCAGGCGGTTTGAGGCGGAAGCGGTTCCGCTGTCGCAAGGGCGACGCGGAGGCTTTTTTCTGGTTGCCACGCTGGGAAAAACCCCGGTTTTATTGGTGAAAACAGAGGTGTGAATAACCTGCGAACAAGAGCGGATATATTCTCCTTCCCAGCACCGGATGACTGCCTTACAAGCTGTCGCAGTTAATGCGCTTCCAACCATCACAACCGCGAGGGACGTTTTTCCTCCGAAACTGGAAGTAGTGTTTTCTAAGTATTTGCCATTTAACAAGTTAAACTGATTAAACTCCACCAGCCGCGCGCCATGAAATCTTTTGTCCAAGCTGCCGAGTCCGCCAAGAAGCGTGCTAAAATCCGCGCCTTTATCGGTGTTGCCCGGCCGTGACAGAGCGGCGTGAATAAGGTGGACAGAACCCAGCTTTTCCGAAATCCCCCACGAATGCAGCCCAACGCCGAAAAAATCTGGTCCGCCGCCCAGGAAAACCTCCGCGCGCTCCTCAATCCCGAGATTTACAACCTCTGGTTCGCACCCGTGCGCGCGGTCGGGATGGACGCGGCCAGCTTCTCGTTGGAGGTCGCCGATGACTTCTGCGAAGTGTGGCTGAAGGACAACTATCTCGGCCTGCTGCGCGACGTGCTGGCCAGCGCGACGGGCAAGCAGTTGGAGGTGCGCTTTCGGGTGACCACGCATGCCGCCACGCCGAACGGTCACCCCGTCAAACACAAGGCCACCTCCGGCGCGGCCCCCCCCGCTTCCGCGCGCACCAAGCCACCCGCCGCGCCTGAAGCCGAGCCGGCCTTCAACCCACGCAACACCTTCGACACCTTCGTCGTCGGCAACAACCAATTCGCTCACTCGGCAGCCCTGGCCGTCGCGCAGGCCCCCGGCAAATCCTACAACCCGCTCTTCCTCTACGGCGGCGTCGGCCTCGGCAAGACGCACCTGCTCCACGCCATCGGCCACCATGTCGCCGCGCACAAGAAGGGCGCGCGCATCGCCTACGTCACCACGGAGAAGTTCACCAACGAGTTCATCGCCGGCCTGCAGGAAAACTCCCTCGCCCGCTTCCGCAAGAAGTATCGCCAGACCGACCTGCTGCTGATTGACGACGTGCAGTTTCTCTCCGGCAAGGAGCGAATCCAAGAGGAGTTCTTCCACACCTTCAACGCGCTGCATGAGGGCCACAAGCAGATCGTCCTGACGTGCGATCGCTCGGCCAGCGAGTTTCAGGGCTTGGAACAACGCCTCGTGTCGCGCTTCGAGTGGGGGCTGATGACGGACCTCCAGCCGCCCGATGTCGAGACGCGCCTAGCCATCCTGCAAAACCGCGCGAAGAGCATGGGCTGCGAGCTGGCCGAGGACGTTCTCAACTTCCTCGCCAACCGCATCCGCACCAACATCCGCCGCCTCGAAGGCGCGCTCATCCGCGTCGTCTCCTACGCCTCGCTCACTGGCAAGCCCATGACCATCGAGGTCGCCGAGAACCTGCTGCGCGATGTGTTGCACGAGGAAAACCGCTTCACCCTCACCATTGATGTCATCCAGAAACGCGTTGCCGAGCACTTCGACCTCCGGTTCGCCGACATGACCAGCAAACGCCGGCCCGAGAACATCGCCTTCCCGCGCCAGATCGCCATGTTCCTCTCGCGCCAGATGACCGAGCACTCCCTCAACACCATCGGCGAGGCCTTCGGCGGGCGCGACCACGGCACCGTGCTCCACGCCTGTCGCCTCGTGAAGGGCCGCATGGAAGTGGACTCCGGCGTGCGCCAGACCGTGCTGTTGCTGGAGAAGAAACTGCAACGCTGACCCTCGACGCGGCCGGGGCGGCGTCGCGCAGCGGACGACGCAAGCCGGGCGATACTCCGGGCCAGGGGTGGCGTCCCTCCCCGCTGGGACGAGAGAATAATGCTTTGCGGCCGCGCCGGTTCAGGTTACGAACCGGACCGCCACCTCGAACTGAATTGCAGCCGACTGGAGCAACCAACCGAGCGCGCCCAACCATGATCGACACCAAAATCGCCTGCCAATGCGGCCACCACTTCAAGTTCGGCATGGACTTGGTGGCCGGACGCGCGCCGGACGGCCTGGCCTGCCCCACCTGCGGTGCTCCCGCCACGGCCGCATGCAACGCGCTCGTGGACTTCCTCTCCGGTCGGGAACCCGCCCCACCTTCCGCCGATACCCGTCCGCTGAAGGAAGTCAGGGTCACTTGCACCTGCGGCGCGCGCTACAAGTTCGACCTCGAACTCGCCGAGCAAACGATGCCCGCTCCTGTGGTCTGTCCCAACTGTCAGATAGACCTCACGCCGCTGGCCAACGAGGAGATCCGTGGCTACGTCGCCAAGCACTCCGCTGGCCTCGCCACCTCCGGCGCAATTTCGGCGCCCCTCGCCGCGCCTGCTCCCGAAGTCCCTGCCTTGACGCCCGCCGCCGAACCTATTCCCGCCAGTCCCGCTTCGCGCACGCCCGACGCCAGCGCGAGCGCGCCGCCTTCACCGGCGAGTCCGACCCCGACCGCGCCCCCCGCCCCGGCCGCGCCCACCATCACGCCGGTCAGCGACCCGTTTGGTTCGCCGACCGGAAAATCCTCCGGTCCGAATTTGAAACCGTTGGAAGTTCCCAAGCCGAATCGCCCGCCCCCCGGCAGTCGGCCTGCCGCCCCCGCCGCAACCAAGCCCGCCAGCGCGCCGCCGGCCGCCGCCGCGGCCGCCACGCCGGCGGCGAAATACACCCCCGCCAAACCTGCCGCCCACCACAACCAGCACGCCCACGCGGCTCCCGCAGCGAACGCCGGCGAGCCGAGTCTCGGCCGAGGCGTGGGCGGAGCCCTGGGCGGGGCCCTGATTGGCGCCGGCATTTGGTTCGCCCTGCTCCAAATCCCCGCCGGTGCCGCCAGCCCCGGCAAACTTGGGCCCGACGCCTTCCCCACCAGTTGGATGGCCCTCGTAGTCGGCACCCTCGCCGGCTTTGGTGCGCGGTTGCTGGGGCGGGGCACCGGGTCGGCCTTCGGTGGCGCGGCCTGCGGGGCTGCCATCGTAGTCACCTGTCTGATGGCCTGGCTGACGATGATGCGCCACATCGACCGGCAGCTCGGGCCGCAGTTGAAAGCCCAATATGTGGCCGAGCTCGCCAACGCGCAGGCCGCCATCAAGGCCACCGACGCGGAACTCAAGGTTGTCATCGGGCGGACGACCCCCAACTTCGGCATGGGCGGTCCCGTGACCTCGGTGAGCGACGACGCGGTCAAGGCCTACCGCGAGAAGGAGCTGCCCAAGCTGCGTGATTTCGTCGCCGGCAAACCCAGCCGCGCCGAGTGGGAGCGCCCGCACCGCGCCCGCACCCGCGCCGGCAGCGACCTGGTGGATGTCTGGCAGGAAACCTTCGGCATCTTCGGTCTTCTGTTCATCCTCGCGGGCGTCTTTGCAGCGGCGAAAATCCCGATGAAGTAATCCGCCGCACCGCGACCGGCATGAAACCAAGACCGCAGTTCGGCCACGGATGCACACGGATGCAGAAGAGGGGATTTCATAAGGAGAGCCGGAAGGCAGGAAAGGCGGAACTCGGGCACCGCAACTTTTCCTCCTGCTCTCCTGCCCTCCTTATAAAAGCCCTCCTCCGCGTCCCCGCCGTGGTTCCCCAACTCCCACCGCGACCACCCGGATGAACTTCCTTCCGCTCCTCGAGGCCAAGCGCGACGGACACCCGCTCACGGCGGCGCAGCTACAGGAAGCCGTCGCCGCCTACGTCACCGGCGCCATCCCCGACTACCAGATCGCGGCCTTCCTCATGGCCGTTTACTTCCGCGGCCTGGACGGCGGCGAGACCCGCGCCCTCACCCTTGCCATGCGCGACTCCGGCGAAGTGCTGCACTTCCCCAAGAGCGACCCCCGGCCCGTCGTGGACAAACACTCCACCGGCGGCGTCGGCGACAAAGTCTCCCTCCCCCTCGCGCCCCTGCTCGCCTGCCTGGGCTTCCGCGTGCCGATGATTTCCGGGCGCGGCCTCGGCATCACCGGCGGCACGCTGGACAAGTTGGAATCCATCCCCGGCCTCACCACCCAGCTCGGCCCCGAGCGCCTCGTTGAGCAGACGCAACGCATCGGCGTCGCCATGGGCGGCCAGACGGCGAACATGATTCCCGCCGACAAATTGCTCTACGCCCTGCGCGACGTGACCGCCACCGTCCCCAGCATCCCGCTCATCACCGCGAGCATTCTCTCCAAGAAACTCGCCGAGGGCCTCGACGCGCTCGTCATGGACGTGAAGTTCGGCCCCGCCGCCTTCATGCCCTCGCGCGACCAAGCCCGCGACCTCGCCTGGTCCATCGTGAGCCTCGCCATCGAGTGCGGCGTGATGACCCGCGCGCTGCTCGTGGACATGAACACGCCGCACGGCCGCGCCGCCGGCAACTGGCTGGAGGTGAAGGAAGCCGTGCAATGCCTTGAAGGCCACGGCCCCGCCGACCTGCAAACCCTCGTCATCGAATGCGCCGCCTCCTTGCTCGTGCAGACGGACAAATCCCCCGGCCTCGCCGAAGCTCGCCGCACCGCCCTGGCCTGCCTCGCCTCCGGAGCGCCGCGCGCCAAGTGGAACGAACTCATCGTCGCCCAAGGCGCAGACCTCGCCGCCTTCCACGCCAAGCTGCAGCTCGACCACACCGCGCCCGTGGTCGTGGAATGCCGCGCCGTCGAAGAGGGCTTCATCACCGACTGCGACGCCCGCATCATCGGCGAGCTTGTCCGCGACCTCGGCGGTGGGCGCATGACGAAGGCCTCCGTCATCCAGCCCGACGTGGGGATTGATGCGCTGGCCAAGCCCGGTGAAGAAGTCCGGCGTGGCGCGGTGCTGGGCCGCATCCACGCCCTCACCCAAGCCCAAGCCGAGCTCGCCCGCGCGCGACTTCTCACCGCCTTCGCCTTCGCCCCGCGCCCATCGTCGGAGCACCCGCTCATCGTCGAGACCCTCTGAGTGCAGGGATTTCCTTTGCGGCCTTCGCGCCCTTTGCGTGAGGCTCCTCTCCGAAAGTAAAAGCCAACCTAACGCGCCCGACCGCCCATGATCATCGTCCTCCGCCCCAAGTCCTCGAAGAAAGAAGAGTCCGCCGTGCTCGCCGAGATCCGCCGGCTCGGCTACCGCCCGCACGTCATGCGCGGCGTCGCCCGCACCGTCATCGGCGCCATCGGCGACGAACGCACGCACCACACGCTGGAAGCCCTCGCCACGCTCCCGCAAGTCGAAAGCGTCATGCCCATCCAGAAGCGTTTCAAACTCGTCAGCCGCGAGGCGCACCCAACCAACTCCACCATCACGCTCCCCAACGGCTGCGTCATCGGCGGCCGCGAACTCGTCGTGATGGCCGGCCCGTGCTCCGTGGAGAGCGAGGCGCAGTTGATGGCCACCGCTGAGGCCGTGGCCAAGGCCGGCGCGAAAGTCCTGCGCGGCGGCGCGTTCAAGCCCCGCACCTCGCCCTATGAATTCCAAGGCCTGGGCTTGAAGGGCCTTAAACTCCTCGCCAAGGCGCGCAAGGAAACCGGCCTGGCCGTCATCACCGAACTCCTTTCCGAAAGCCACGCCGAGCTGGTCGCCGAATACGCCGACATCCTCCAGATCGGCGCGCGCAACGCGCAGAACTTCCAGCTCCTCATCGCCGCCGCCAAGACTGGCAAGCCCGTCCTGCTCAAGCGCGGCCTGGCCATGAAGATCGAGGAGTGGCTGCTCGCCGGCGAATACATCCTCTCGAACGACAACCCCGGCCTGCTCTTCTGCGAGCGCGGCATCCGCACCTTCGAGACCTACACCCGCAACACGCTCGACCTCTCGACCATCCCCATCATCAAGCAGGAGTCACACTGCCCCATCGTGATTGACCCCAGCCAGGGCGCGGGCCGGGCGGACCTCGTGATGGCCATGAGCAAGGGCGCCGTGGCGATGGGCGCGGACGCGTTGCTCATCGAGGTGCATCCGAACCCGAAGGAAGCCTGGAGCGACGGCGCGCAGCAACTCACCCTCGAAGGCTTCGCCAAGCTGATGCAGGACTTGAAACCCTTCGCGGCGGCGGCGGGACGAACGTGAGGGTTCGTGGTGTCAGCCGGCAAGGAAGACTTGGATTTGCCGCGAAAGGGCGCAGAGAGCGCAGAGGGAATGGATTTTCTCATTG
>JAYTIO010000412.1:0-6977 GCA_043731805.1 Pedosphaera sp.
TCCTCCATCTTCCTCCTCCCGCTGCTGGCCGCGCTCGTGGTCCTGTGCATTCCGCGCAACTACAAGTTCGTCATCCGCCTCGTCGCGCTCGGCGCGACGCTCGCCTCGATGCTGCTGGCGCTCGCGCTGTTCGCCAAATACAACGCCGCGCCGGTTGAGAACGGCTTCAAGTTCGTCGAGCGGCACGCGTGGGTGAGCGTCTCCGCCCTCAAGCTCGACATCGGCTGGCACCTCGGCGTGGACGGCATCAACCTCGGCCTCATCGTCATGGGGGCCATCGTGGCGTTCGCCGCCGCCTGCGTGTCGCGCGAAATCACGCGGCTGGAGAAGGAGTATTACACCCTACTGCTCGTGATGACCGGCGGCATCCTCGGCGCGTTCGCGTCGCTGAACCTCTTCTTCTTCTACTTCTTCCACGAGCTGGCGCTGGTGCCGACCTTCATCATGATTGGCGTCTGGGGCCACGGCGAGAACCGCAACTACGCGACCTTCAAAATCACGATCTACCTCAGCCTCGGCGCGCTCATTGCGCTGGCCGGCCTCATCGCGCTCTACATCCAGTCGGGCGCGAACACCTTCGACATCGTCGAGCTGACCAAGGCCGTGAAGGCCCGCCCGCTCCCGCTCGCGGCGCAATCGCTCATCTTCCCGCTGCTGCTCTTCGGCTTCGGCATCCTCGTCTCGCTCTGGCCTTTCCACACGTGGGCGCCCCTCGGCTACGCCGCCGCGCCGACCGCCACCGCCATGCTCCACGCCGGTGTGCTGAAGAAGTTTGGCCTCTACGGCCTGCTCCGCGTCGGCATCCCGCTCATGCCGGACGGCGCGACGGCTTGGCTCGAAATCCTCGCCTTCCTCTGCCTCGGCAACATCGTTTACTGCGGCCTCGTCGCGATGCGGCAGAAAGATTTGAACCTACTCATTGGCAACTCCAGCGTCGCGCACATGGGCTTCATCTTCCTCGGCATCGCCAGCCTGAGCCTCGTGGGCGTGACCGGCGCGGTCGTGGTGATGGTCGCGCACGGCTTCCTCGCCGCGCTGACTTTCGGCCTGAGCGGCGCGCTCCGGGCGCAGACCGGCACGCTGGAGATGGAGAAGCTCGGCGGCCTGTTGCGGCAAATCCCCTTCCTCGGTGCGGCGCTCGTGATGGCGCTGCTCGCGGGCTGCGGCCTGCCGGGCTTCGCGAACTTCGTCGGCGAGGCGATGGTGCTCTTCGGCTCATGGCGCGCCTTCCCGCTCGTGACCACGCTGGCCACCTGGGGCGCGCTCATCATCGGTGCGGTCTATATGCTCCGCGCCGTGCGCAACATCCTGCACGGCCCGGAGAAGTCCGAGTGGGCCGCGCTCAAGGACGCCAGTGCTTGGGCCAAAGTGCCCTTCGTCCTCCTGCTCGCCGCGCTGCTGCTGCTCGGCGTTTACCCGCGCCTGCTGACCGACAAGATTCAACCCAGCGTCGCCGCCATCCTCACGATGGCCAACACGAAGACCGACGACAAGGCCGCGCGCCCCGGCGACGTGAAGAAAGCCGCCGACGAAGCCAAGCAGCGCGCCGTGCAGCCGAGATAACTTTGACCGCAGAATGAACGCCTCTCTCATTGTCCTCGAACTCGCCGTGGGGCTGCTCGGCCTGGTCGTGCTCGTGCAGGACTGGTTCACGCCCGCGAAGGACCGCCGCACCCTCGGCTACGGCGCGGCGCTCGGCGTGGCGGTCATCCTCCTCTACAGCTTCTTCGCCTTCGACGGCACCGAGACGCTCTACGCCTTCGGCAATGCCTACGTCATGGACGGACTCGCGCTGTGGTTCAAGCGCTTCTTCCTTATCGCCGCGCTGCTGGTGCTCATCATGGCTACCGAGTTCAGCGACCGCTTCGAGGCCGGGCAATCCGAGTTCTTCGCCCTCATCCTGTTCGCGCTGGCCGGCATGATGTTCGCCGCGTCGGCCAACGACTTCATCCTGCTCTTCGTCTCGCTCGAACTGATTACCGTCACCTTCTACGTGCTCGTCAGCTTCCTCCGCCGTCGGGTCGAGTCCCTCGAAGCCGGCGTGAAGTATCTCATCCTCGGCGCGCTCTCCTCCGGCTTCCTCGTCTATGGCATCGCGCTCATCTTCGGTGCGAGCGGCACGATGAACTTCAACGAGCTGGCCGAGCGCGTGGCGGGCAGCACCACCGGGGCTTCGAGCAAACTGCTCTTCACCGGCATCCTGCTCGTGCTCGTAGGCCTCGGCTTCAAGATGGCCGCCGTGCCGTTCCAAATCTGGGCACCCGACGTGTATCAAGGCTCGCCCACGCCCACGACCGCTTTCCTCTCCGTCGGCTCGAAGGCCGCCGGGGTCGTGCTCCTGATGCGCCTGCTCGGCACTGCGATTCCCGACCTCGCCTATCACTTGGAAAAGCTCCTCATGGCGATGGCCGCCGGGACGATCCTCTACGGCAGCCTCTGCGCCATCCCGCAGCGCAACCTGAAGCGCCTGCTCGGCTACAGCAGCATCGCCAGCGCGGGCTACCTCCTGCTGGGCTTCGCGGTAATGAACCGCGCCGGCTCGTCGGCCATTCTCTACTACCTCGCTGGCTACCTCTTCACCGTGCTCGCCGCGTTCACCGTCATTACCGTCGTCGTGAAAGAAGCCGGAGCCGAAGACATCTCGGCGCTCGGCGGTCTCGCCCAACGCTCCCCGCTCCTTGCCACCTCGTTGACCCTCGCGATGGTCTCCCTCGCCGGCATCCCGCCGCTCGCGGGCTTCTTCGGGAAATTTCTCCTGCTCAAGGCCGTCATCGCTGAAGGCGTCCGCTGGCACGCCTACTACTGGCTCTTCGCCGTGGCCGTCGTGGGCGTGCTCATCTCGCTCTACTACTACTTCAACGTGGTCCGCGCGATTTACTGGACGAAGGGCGCGACCGACCTCACGCCCATCGCCGTCTCCCTCCCGACGAAGTTCGCCCTCGGCGTGTGCATCGTCGGCATGTTCTGGCTCGGCCTGAACCCCGACGGCGCACTGGAGATGGCCGTCGAGGCGGTGCAGTCGCTGAAGCTGACGTAGCGCCGGCAGGGTTGCCCGCGCTGCGCACCGCTGCAATTTCCGCTTTGCCGGTCCCCGTTCGTCGGCCAGAGTGCGCCACTTGCCATGCACAACTTGCGCTCGCTCTGCTTCGCCCTCGCCCTGACGGTCTGGCTCTCCAACCCGGCCACCGCCGCTGACGCGACCCGGTGGTGGAAGGGCAATCTCCACACCCACTCGCTCTGGAGCGACGGCGACGACTTCCCGGAGATGATCGCCGAGCGCTACAAGACCAACGGCTACCACTTCCTTGCCTTCACCGAGCACAACACCCTCCAGGACACGAACAAGTGGGTGGACGCGATCACCTCGAAAGGCCCGCGCGCGGGCTTCGAGAAATACCTGGCCCGCTCCGGCGCGCAGTGGGTGATCACGCGCCGGACGGACGCCGGTCTGACCCAGGTGCGGCTGCGAACGCTGGCGGAGCATCGCGTCCTGTTCGAGGAGTCGGAGCGCTTCATCCTCATCCAGAGCGAAGAGATCACCGACCGGGCGAAGACTGGCCCCATCCACCTGAACGCCCACAACCTCCGCGAGGCCATCAAGCCGCGCGGCGGCAGCAACACCGTCGAAATCCTCCAGAACAACATCAACGCCGTCCTCGAACAGCGCCAGCGCACCGGCCAGCCGATGATCCCGCATATCAACCATCCCAACTTCGGCCTCGCCATCACGCCGGAGGAGCTGATGCAGGTGCGCGGGGAGAAGTTCTTCGAGGTTTACAACGGCCATCCCACCGTCTTCAACAACGGCACCAACCGCTCGCCCAGCATGGACCGCCTCTGGGACATCGTGCTCACCCGCCGGCTCGCCGAACTCAAGCTCGAGGTGATGTATGGCCTGGGCACCGATGACGGCCATAACTACCACACCAACGTCGTCGGCAAGGCCAACCCCATCCGCGGCTGGGTCTGGGTGCGCGCCGCGAAACTCACGCCCGACAGCCTCATCGCCGCGCTGGAGGCCGGCGACTTCTACGCCAGCTCCGGCGTGAAGCTCCGCGACGTGCGGCAGGACGCCAAGGGCATCGCCCTGGACATCGAGCCGGAGCCGGGCGTGACCTACACCACGCAGTTCATCGGCACCCGGCGCGGCTATGACCCGCGCAACGAGCCGCAGCGCAACACCGCCGGCGAGTTGGTGCGCGTGGCCCACCTCTACAGCAAGGACATCGGCGCGGTGCTCGCGGAAGTGAAGGGCACCAAGGCCGCCTACCAGCTCAAGGGGGATGAAATCTACGTCCGCGCCAAAATCATCTCCTCCAAGCCGCACCCGAACCCGTCGCAGAAGGGCGACGTGGAAACCGCCTGGACGCAGCCCGTGGTGCCGGGCGGTCAGCTTCGGTGAGTTGGTAGAGTGCGCCAAAACCTCTAGCGGCGCTCTGTGAGCGAGGAGTTGGCTGGCCGCAGGGCTGCCACTCCTGCTTAACGGCCAACCGTGGCGATCCAATTCCCATTTCCGGAGGGCGGCGCGGCGCAACTCTGCGGAACCGCGTCCGTTCCGGTTGCAACCGCCTGGTTCCGGGGTCCGGGCTGGACGCTTTCCCCGCCTCACTGTCCCAGAAAGACCTTTTTTGCGATTGACCCGTGGCGCGCGTATGTGAGGCAATGACGCTCCATTTTGAGCGGTCCATTTTGAATCTCTGACTCTGGAAAATGCCAAAGGTAGCCAAGCCCGGACGCGTGCCCCGCATCGGCGCGAACACCGCCAAATACGATGCCCATCACTCTGTCCTCAACCAAACCTACGGCGCGCTGGCGGACTTGCGCCGCGAGTTGGCTGACTCCAAGGAGAAGGTCGCCGAGCGCGGCAACCTGCTGAACCTCTTCGGCACCTGCACCGACTCGCAGCGCGCGTGGCTGTTGCTCGAGGACTACTTCGAGAAGCTCAATCTCTCCCGCAAGGACTTTGGCGCGAACGAATGGTGGCCCCGCATGGTCGAGGCCAAGAGCAAGGCCCGCCTCGAAGAGCTCGCCATCCTCTTCCTCCGCGCCGGCCGCTCGCTTCCGCAGGAACTCCAGCCCTACGCCAACTACTCGCGCTTCGCCGAGATCGAGCAGGCCGAGCAGGAGGGCAAGCTCATGCAGGAGCTCGAGCACTGGCTCTTCCCGCCCGCGCCCGTCCACCTCGACACCCCGCGGGCCGGCCTGCGCGTCATCTGCAAGCCGCAGCCCGCCGCGAAGGACTCCCCGATGCACCAGTTGGTCGCCGAGTTCCACCTCTTCCGCCCGCGCACCGGCGAGAAGAAGAAGTCGCTGGCCGACTTGATTGACCTGAACACCCGTGCCGCGCACGAGCAGGAATTGTTTCCCGCGTTCGACTGGGAGTTCATCCAGTGGGTCGTGGAGAACAACCGCCACCGCGAGGACAAGGACAGCGACTTCGTGCTGCAAGGGCTGGAGCTGCTCCAGTGGATCGCGCGCTGGGGCCATCACGGTCGGCTGCTGATGGAGTGTGGCACCAAGCCCGTGGTCTATCACGGCCAGGTAGTCGAACTCACGCCGCACTTGAAGAACGGGGACCAGGAACTCTCCTTCACCCAGCGCATCAAGCTCTCCAACGGCGAGCTGCGGCCCATCTCGGACGCGCTGTGGTTCGCCGGCCAGCCGCCGCTGGCCTTCGTGGACGACACGTTCTACCTGCTGCGCAACTCGCCGCCCGGCGGGCTGCTCGAGGCCATGGCCCGCACGCCGACGGTGCCGGTGGGCAAGTTGAGCCACCGCTTCCTCACGAACCTCCGCCGCGCGCACTTCGACAATGGCGTGGACTGGGACCAGCTCTGCGTCGCCCATGCCGCCGTGCCGCAGTTCACCTTCGAGCTGGTGGATGAGGTCATCCGCATCCGCCTGTTGGCCCGCAGCGAGCGCGACAACACGGCGTGGCACTGGAACGGCCACGAGTGGGGGCTGGACGAGCCGGGCCGCAAGACCGACAAGCCGGAAATTCTCGACGACCTCCGCCTCGAACCGGCGGTGAACTGGTTGCGCCACCTCAATTGCTTCACGCCCGAACCCGGCCTCTGGGTCGGCGACGCCGCCGAAAACTTCTTCAACGTCCTCTCCGCGAACTGGGCCACCCGTCCGCCCGACGCCGAGTTCCTCGGCAACGGCGCGTTCCAATGCCTCTTCCTCACGCCGCGCAAGCTCAAGCCCACGCTCGTCGTCAAGGGCAGCGGCATTGACTGGTTCAGCGTCTCCGCCGAGTGGGAGCAGGAGGGCATGAAGCTCACCCGCGCCGACCTGCAGCGCCTGGCCAGCGCCACCGGCCGCTTCGTGAAACTCCCCGACTCCGGCTGGGTCGAGCTGGACACGCAGGCCGTGCAGGCCGCCCACGAGGCCCTCGCCGACCTTGGGCTCGACAGCCTCAGCCCCTTCCCGCAGCAGGTTTCCATCGAGCAGGCCGCGCACCTCGACGAGAAAGGCCTGGAGAAGTTCGGCGACAGCGAGCAGGCCAAGGCGCTGCGCAAACGCCTGACGAACTTCGAGGGCATCGCCCCGACCGACCTGCCCAAGGGCCTCATCGCCGAGCTGCGCCCGTATCAGAAGGAAGGCTTCGACTTCCTCTGCCATCTCACCGAACTGCGCCTCGGCGGCATCCTCGCTGACGACATGGGGCTGGGCAAAACCCTCCAGACCCTCATCTGGCTCGCGTGGCTCAAGGCCCGCAACCCGAAGAACCCCCAGCCCGCGCTCGTCATCTGCCCCGCGTCCGTGCTGCACAACTGGCGTCGTGAAGCCGAGAAGTTCGTCCCGCACATGAAGGTGCTCGTCCTCCAGAGCGGCGCGGGCCGGCACACCTTGCGTAAGCAAATCCCCCCGCACGACATCATCGTCACCAACTACGCGCTCCTGCGCCGCGACCTCGAAGAGCTGAACAAGTTCGACTTCGGCGCGCTCGTCAAGACGATGCTGTCGAGCAACCT
>JAYTIO010000413.1:0-3092 GCA_043731805.1 Pedosphaera sp.
TTCCGCAGCACCGGTGCGCGCACGATCGTAGGCGACGGCATTCCAGGTCGAGCAGACCTCGCCCCAGCCGCTGTCCACCGACCCGGTCGCTACCGCCCCATTCAGCGTCTCAAAAAACTTCGCGTCCCCCCAGCGTCTTCCGCAGCGCATCGGCATCCTTGAACAACTCCTCCGAGCGATACACCGCCGGCGTCGGTGCCTCCGGATGCACGATGGCGAGGTGGCGCACGTAACCCCCCAGAACCGCCGATTCAAGATTCTTGGCGGCGAGCAGATGGTAGGGCACCAGCAGGAACTTCTTTCCCTCCATCCACGAATTGTGCTTGGCCACCACCCCGGCGAGTTCCGGAATGGACCGTGCCGTCGCGTTGCCTTGCAGGATCAGGTGCAGCACCGCCATGAAATGGCTTTTGCCGCTGCCGAAGCTGCCGTGCAGATACGCCGCCTTGCTCGTGTGGCCTTCCACCGCGCTCTTGATCAACGACAGCGCCTCATCGAAGCCTTCTCCAACTGCGGTGTGACCACGTAGTTGGCGACCGTTTCCTCCGGGCGGGTCACGCCCTCAGTCAGGCGCAGAACGAAATCGCCTCGGTTCACCTGCTCCGGCAGGTCCAGCAGATCCTTGATTAACACGTCTGTATTTTGGTTCAGTTTTGGTCAGGGCCGGGGCAGCCCCGGCAGGATGACGCGCTCATGGTTTCACGTCACGCCCCATGTCTTTCGTTCGTTCAACATCAGAGCCCGCCGCCGCAGGAAATCCAAACGCCGCCCGCAGCAGCCGGTCCAGTTGCCCCACCGCGTAGAGCGGCACCGAGAGCAACTGCACCGTCGTCCCTTCTTCGCCCGGCAGCTTCACGTCCTCCAGCGCGGGCGCTCCGGTGTGAAATCGCACCGCGCGCTTGCGTCCTTTCTCCCGCAGAAATTGAAACGCCGAACGCAGCGTCCCGGTTTTGCCCGCCTTCACTTCCACCGGCAGAATCTCCTGGTGCCGGCTGATGACAAAATCCACTTCAGCATTCGCGTTGCGCGCCTCGCGTGCCCAGTAAAACAACTGCGGATCTTCAAACGCCGCGCCAGCGCACAACAACTGTTGCCCCACGAACTGCTCCGCCAGCGCGCCTTCGTTCACCGTGATCAATTCCTCCGATCCCACCAGGTCCAGCCCGCACATCCGGTTCACCAGCCCGATGTCCAAGAACAGCGCCTTGAAATGCCGCTCGTCCCGCTCCGCGCCCAGCGGCAGCCCGTTCGCCGACGTATGCACCACCGGATGCACCACCCGGCTCAACGTCAGCAACTCCAGCGCGCGCCGCACATCCGCCGACCGTTCTTCCCGGCTGATGTTCACGAACTTGATCTTCCGCCCCACGTTCTCTGCGATGTGCCGATACGTCTTGCGCATCAACTCGTGCAGCCGGCGTGGCCCATACTTCGCGAAATCCGCCTGCACCGTTTCCACCAGTGACGTCTGGATGCGCTGCACCTCCAGCAAATCCTTCCGCTCCGCATACGCCCGCACCGCCTCCGGCATTCCACCCACGAAGAAGTAACGCCGCACCGCCTCCAAGAACTTCTTCGCCACCGCCTCGCTCGGGGGCTGTGCCAGGGTCATCTGCTTCAGATACTCCACCAGCGCCGCGCCTTCCGTTGCTTCGAGGAATTCCTCGAACGACATCGGATGCAGGTGCAGAAATTCGATCCGCCCCACCGGCATCGAGTATTCGAACTCGCGCAACGCAAAATCCAGCAGCGATCCCGCCGCGATCACATGCAGCTCCGGCATCAACTCATGGAAATACCTCAGCAACGCCAGCGCGGGCGGACACGCCTGAATCTCGTCGAGGAACAGCAGCGTCTTTCCCGGCGTGACGCTCCGCCCTTTCAACACCGCCAATTCCGCCAGCACGCGTTTCGGATCGGACTGGGAGAACAGGCTGTGCCACTCCGCCTCCCGTTCCAAGTTCACCGTCATCACCGACTCGAAGCGCTCCGCACCCCAGTTCTCAACCAGATACGTCTTGCCGACCTGTCGCGCGCCCCGCAAGACCAACGGCTTGCGACCGGGACGATCCCGCCATTCCGACAAAGCTGTTTGCGCGTTCCTTCTCAAGTGGGATTGGATTTCAGCACTTTCACTGCTCAAAGACAATTGGATTTCGTCAACTTGTGGCAAACAATCCAAGCCTCATCTGCTTCAACGCCTCCACCGTCGTCCCCTGCTTGCGGGCCTCCTCGTCGAGGAAGCCGGCGAAGTAGTCGCCCAGGCCGGAGCCGAAGTCGGGGTTGAACGCGTTGTGCCATTGCTTCAGCCACGGAAGCAGGTCGGCGAGGCCGGCGAGCAGGGGCTGTAAGCGCTCAGGTGACCAGCCCTGGTTCTGGCTGGCATCCACGTAGTAGGCGGCCAGTGCCTGCGCCTGCTGCGCGTGGTCCCAGCCGGCCCAGGCGATGACGGGGCTGGCATCGCCCTCCCGCTCGGCACCGGGGTAGATGACCCAGCGCTCCTTGGGCACGTCCAGCTTGCCGCGCAAGCGCCACCAGTGGGACTTCTTGAAATCACCCGAGCCGTATTTGGGCGGGACGGGGATGCTCCCCACTTCCTTTAGTTTCCGGGCGTCCGCGCGCTGCTTCCGGGCCAGCCGCTCGAAGTCCTTGAGGCCCGCCTCGTCCACCTTCTCCCCCGCGTCAATGGCGTCCTCCCGGCGTTGCAACTCCCAGACCTCCTCCCAGTCCTGGCGTTTGCGCAGGCCGGTGTCTTTGTAGCGCTGGAATGGGAGGAACGGCACGGACTCGGCCTCCACCAATTCGCGCACGAGTTTGCTGACCGAGAATCCGGGGCCGCCGCTGTAAACCTCCGCCACGGTGAGAAACGCCGTGTCCGTCTCCACCACGGCGGCCAGTTGGTTCGTGGAAACGAGGGCCGTTTGCTGCCCGCCAACGAACGCATGGCGCAGGCGCGTCAGTTCTTCTCCCTCTCCGCCCCTCGGAGTGGGGGAGAGGGCTGGGGAGAGGTGGGGCTGGGCACCCGCTGCGACCGGCGCAATGGACTCCTCTCCCTGGCCCTCTCCCCTCCGAGGGGCGAGGGAATCGGAAGT
>JAYTIO010000414.1:0-2531 GCA_043731805.1 Pedosphaera sp.
CACCTGGACTTCGGCCAGCCGGGAAGTTTTTCGTTTCATCCACCCCAGCTTCTCACCCAGCTCGCCTCGCGCCTAGATGGGTCCGCCGGTTGGATACCGAAGAACTGCATCGTCTCCTTCGCCAGGTCCACCTTGTCCCAGAGCATTTTCGTGGAATCACCGAGCCGCGCGCCCGTGTAGTAGCCGAACAGAATCACCGTCGCCCATTCCTCCCCCTCGCACTCCTTGAGGATCATGCGGATCTCTGCCGCCGTGAAGACCCCGCGTTCAATGCTTCGCTTTTCAGGCAGGTCAACAGCCTCGGCGGGATTCGTGTGGATGATCCCTTGGCGTCGTGCACGGTTCAGCGCGGTCCGGATGATCTTCGCGTCCAGATTGACCGTGGTTGAAGAAAGTCCGTCCTTCTGCCTTTTCGCCACGTAGGCTTGAACGTCTCTGGGCAGCAAAACGGTGAGCTGTTTGTCAGCACGATTGCCAAGGTGGCCCAAGAAACCCTCCACCACACTCTTGTAGCGCTCCGCCGTTTTCTCTGTCCGGCTGACCTCTTTCTCGGCCTGCCAGTCCGTGAACCACTTCCTGATGGTGGGCACGTCACAGGTGGACTCGCCGACTTTCTCCAGGAGGTCGTTGATGACCTGACGGACCTGGTGCTCGACGATCTCCCCCTTGCCGATCTTCTTGTCCACCCGTTCCCACTCCAAGGCCATGGTCAACGCCTTGGTGCGATCCATCTGCTTGGTGGACCGGAGCCGAAAGCGGCCATCATCACCCCGCCAGCCAGCATGCCAGTATTTGGAGCGCGGTCGTTTGAAGACGCTTGCCATTTGCTGCTAGCATAAGTGCTAGCGGACAGGGCTGTCTAGGGTGTTTAGAGGTGTCAAAAACCCAAAAAAATGCCATTTTGTTGGTCTGGTATCTAGCCGTCGGTTCGATTCCGACCTCCGCCTCCACCGCGCTTTCCCTAAGGAATAGCGCCGGTTTCTTGGAGCGGCCGGCCGACACCCCCTGAAAAACCGCGTTTTGTGCACCAAAATGTGCACCAAAAGCGGGCGGCGTGCCGAATCCGGCTTAATCCGGGATAAGGCCCGCCCAATCCTTTAGGGGTGCGGAATCGCTCACACCCATACTGCACAACGCGTATGAAGAGTGAACGGTTCAAACTGGTGTGTCTGGGCAACCGCGGCGGCATGTTCTACTGCAAGGACACGCAGACAGGGTCGCGCACGAGCCTCAAGACTTTCGACCGCAAGGAGGCGGAGCGGCTGGTCTTCCACAAGAACGAGGCCAACGGCCAGCCCCACATCAACCGGCGCATCGGCCTGGCGTATCTTGCGGCGGCGGACCCCGAGCTCGTGCGCCGCACTTGGCGCACGGTGATGGACGACATCCTCAAGGACAAGCACGGGCCCACCCTCGTCCGGACCGAACGCGCCATGCGGGACGAGGCCTTCAAGCTCATTGAAGGCAAGCTGCTGGTGGAAACCCGGGGCGAGGACCTGTTGGAGGTGCTGCGCGCCGGAGGCACTTGCACCAACGTGTTCCTGCGCCGTCTGCAAAACCACGCCTTGGACCTTGGCTGGCTCCCGGTCGCCGCGCTGCCCAAGAAGTTGTTTCCCAAGGTCAAGCACAAGCAGAAGCGCGCGATCACGGCGGCGGAGCACGCGCTGGTCATGGCGCGGGAGGGGAATCCCGAGCGACGGGACTACTACGAACTTTGCTGGCACCTGGGCGGTTCGCAAACCGATGTCGCCACGCTCCACGCGGAGGATCTTGATTACCAGGCCCGCTCGTATTGCTACGGCCGGCGCAAGACGGGCAACCTCGGCGGCACCCGCCTTGGGCCGAAGGCTTGGGCGGTGATCCTCCGCCGGCCGCGCACGGGGCCGCTCTTCCCTTACCTCAACACCGTTCGGGAGGCTGACCGCGCCACCGAGTTCCACCAGCGCTGCGTCGGACTGGGCATCGCCGGCGTTTCGCTGCAATCCTATCGCTACGCCTGGGCGGAACGCTCCGCCAACACCGGCTACCCGGAGCGGTATGCGCAGCGGGCGCTGGGGCAGAACAGCAAAATTGTCCACCGTGCCTACGCCCGGAAGGCACAAGGCCAACTGCCTTCGCTGGAGGATTACGAGGCGGCGCTCAACAGCGGCAAGCTCATCGTGCTGAAGCACGAGCATGAGGCACCCGAGACGTCGTCGCTCGCCTCCCAACCCGCGTGAAGGCGCGCGGCGGAACTGGCAAAGCTGCTGCACAAGCTAGGCGCAGTCGTTTTCATCAAACGTGGACCGGGGGAACCATGCACCTCGTTGCCGCGATAGTTTCAGGACACCGGCTGCGGGAGGCGAAGCTCACCGGCCCTTTCCGGCAACTCCATGGATGCGCCGGTGAACGTCGAAAGCGGGTTTTGGAAGCGCGGAGTCCTTGCCCTTCCTCCACCCAGCCGCCACAATCGCCACCGACAGCACTGAAGGAAGCAAATGGGTTTCAGCAATCGTAAATCCATGAGCATCGGGCCGTTTCCGGTCAGCATC
>JAYTIO010000415.1:0-17671 GCA_043731805.1 Pedosphaera sp.
GCGCTTGTTCTCCAGAATCTTGTAGTCCACGCGGGCGAAGAGCGCGGCCCAGTCGTAGTAATCATCCTGCGTCCAGCGGTCGAACGGGTGGTTGTGGCATTGCGCGCACTGGAGCCGCGTGCCGAGGAAGACCTGCGCCGCCGCCTCCGCGCGGATGACCGGCGTGCGGTTGGCGCGGTAGAAATTCGCCTCCGGGTTCGCGTAGGTGCTGCCGCGCGACGCAATCAACTCGCGGGCGAACTGGTCCATCGGCTTGCCGCTGGCGATGCTCGCGCGCAGCCAGCGGTGGAAGTCCTGCATCCCCTGCGCGTCGAGCGTCTTCTCCTCCACGCGCAGCAGGTCGGCCCACTTGAGCGCCCAGAAGTCGGCGAACTCGGGGCGTTCCAGCAGTTCGTCAATCAGCGCGGCGCGCTTGCCCGGCAATCCCAGTTTTGAGTTTTGAGTTTTGAGTTTTGAGTTCGGACTCAGCTTCCCCGCCTCGCCGACAAACCGTTTCGCCTCCTCCGCCGTGGGCAGGATGCCGAGCAAGTCGAGGTAAGCGCGGCGCAAGAAAACTTCATCACCTGCCAACGCACTCGGGTTCATCCGCAGCGTTTTCAGCTTCGCGAAGACATGCTCGTCCACGAAGTTCTGCGGCGCTGTGCCGGCCCACTTGAAGCCGGGCCGCGCGGGCACGAAGGCCAACCGCACCGGCTCCTGCAAGTGCAGGAAACGCACGAGCACGGTGGTCTCGCCGGACTCCTTGCGCGTCACGCGGCCCGTGGTGGAGACATCAGCCACCGCCACGCTCACGACCTCGTAGCAGGCGATGTCCGTCACGTCGCGGGCCGAGCCGTCGGAGAATTTCGCCGTGACCTTCACCTCGACCGAGCTGGCCGGCTCAATGAGGTATTGCTCGCGCGGCGTGACCTCCAGTTTCACCAGCGTCGGCGCGCCCGGCGATTCGCGGTTCGCGCCGCTGGCAATCCACTCGCGCAGCGTGCGGTATTCCCACGAGTCTTTGTCAAAGCGCTTGCCGCCCTCGTGCGCGACGGCCTGCGTGGCCTTTTGCAGCAAGAGGCTGTCGTCCGGCGACAGGGCGTTCACCCGTCGCCCGAACTGGTCCCGCACCAGCGCCGCGTGGTCGTAGTCGAGGTCGCCACCGCGCAGGGACAGCTTGAAACCGCCCTTGCCCGTGGCGTTGCCGTGGCAGGTGCCGAGGTTGCAGCCCGCCTTGGAAATGACCGCCGCCACGTCGGTCTGGAAGGTGACGGGGGCGGCGTGCAATGAGTCGGCCACCGCCAGCCAGAGGGCGGCGCAGCAAAGAAGTCGGCGAGTCACGGAGTTCACGGTGGCAAAGTTAGTGTGCAAGCGAGCGGTTGCACAGACGCGTTTCACGCGAGCCGGTTTCAATCTCGGCCTCGGAACCGCACTCGCGCAAGGAGCGCGGACGCCCACGTCCGCATCTCGTCGTGGTCGTCATGCAACACGCGGACGTAGGCGTCCGCGCTCCACGCGACGGTTTCCCCTTGAGCCGCCTTCCCCCTGCCGCGATAACTCCCGCGCTGATGAACATCTACGAAGAATTGCAGTGGCGTGATTTGATCGCTGATTGCACCCACTCTGAAAACTCAACCGTCTTGGTCGAGGGCGGAAAGGTTTCCGAAAATGCTCCCGGCCTTTGGAATCGGGAAGGAATTACGCTTTACTGCGGTTTTGACCCGACGGCGGATTCGCTACACGTCGGCTCGCTTGTGCCACTGCTCGCGCTGCGGCGCTTCCAAGAGGCCGGGCACTACCCCATAGCCGTCGCAGGCGGTGCAACTGGTAGCATCGGCGATCCCAGTGGTAAGTCCGCAGAGCGGCAATTGCTCACGAAGGAACAGATCAAGGCTAATGTCGAAGCCGTGCGACCACAGCTTGCGCGCTTACTTGAATTCGACGCGGCAAAGACACCCAACAACAACCCCGCTCGGCTCGTGGACAACGCGGATTGGACCGCTGGCATCAGCTTCCTGGATTTCCTCCGCGACATCGGGAAGCACTTTTCGGTCAACATGATGCTGGCCAAGGAGTCCGTCCGCGCCCGCATGGAGGACCGCGAGGTGGGCATCAGCTACACCGAGTTCAGCTACATGCTGCTTCAGGCGTTCGACTTCTACGTGCTCTCGCGCGACTACGGCTGTGACCTGCAAATCGGCGGCTCCGACCAGTGGGGCAACATCACGGCGGGCACCGACCTCATCCGCAAGAAGCTCGCGCGGCCCGCGTGGGGCCTGACGCTCCCGCTCATCACGAAGGCCGACGGCACGAAGTTCGGCAAGACCGAGGCCGGCACCATCTGGCTCGATGCGCGCAAGACCAGCGTCTATCGCTTCTACCAGTTCTGGATTAACACGGATGACCGCGACGTAGTCCGCTACCTGAAATACTTCACCTTCCTCAGCCGCGAGGAAATCGAGTCGCTCGAAGCCGCGCACACTGCGAACCCCGGTGCCCGCGCCGCGCACCGCGCCTTGGCGAAGTCCGTGACCGACCTGCTCCACGGCGAGGCCGCGACGCAGGAAGCCATTCGCGCGAGTGAAGTCCTCTTCGGCGCACCGCTGGATGGCATCTCCGAAGCCACGTTCAACGACATCGTCGGCGAAGTCCCCTCCAAGCCCTTCGAGTCAGCGAAGCTCGCCGACGCCGGCACCTCGCTCGTCGAGTTGCTCGTCCACGCCGGGCTGGGCCAATCCAAGGGCCAGGCGCGCAAGGATGTGGAAGGCGGCGGCATCTACGTGAACAACGTCCGCGAGACGAACCCGCAGCGCGCGCTCACCACCGCCGACCTGCTCTTCGGCAAACACGTCCTGCTGCGGAAGGGGAAGAAGAACTACACGGTGCTGACGGTGGGTTAATCGGGTAGGGCGCGCTGTCCCCCAGCGCGCCGCCGAGGTTCCGCAGCGGACCGGGTGGCCGACGGCGGGGCGAGGGCACCCCGCCCTATACCCGTCGCAGGTAGGAACCACAAAAGCACGAAGGGCACGAAGCCGAGCCGAGGAGCCGCATGACTTGGAGGAGCCGACGCAAGGCGGTTGGGGTCGCACGGTGATTGGATCAGCCTCCTTACGTCGGCTCCTCCAAGATTCACGGAGCGAACGCCTCAAAGCGCAGGGGTCTGATGGCAAAAACTCGTGAATTTGAGCCTGAATTGAGATGTTTTGCACTTTGACGCTGGGGAAATCTGCTTTGCCGCTGGAGAATCCGCATTGCCCCAGCCGACAGCCAGCTTTCGCAGGAGAAATTAAGCATTCCCGTGCCATCCTTCGGATTGGTCTAGGACAAATCGGATGTGCTGCTGGACTTTGTGTGAAATCCAGCGGAAATCCTGTTTTACAATGAATATTTCCTGTTTGTGTCTGTAGAAATGAGGAGTTTTCCTACGGCAAATACACGGCTTCTCGGACCACAAAAAAGACCGCCCAAGGGAGCCAAGGCGCGTCGCGGTCACCCATCGCCATTCAGTTCTGCCGGACCACCTGGAGGGAGGCGAGGTCGAACCACGCGCGGCCCTTCTCGGCGCGGAGTTCGCAGACGAGGGTGACCTCGGTTTCGGCGTCGGGCACTTCGAACTCAAAGGTGATTTTCTTCCAGTCGTTGTCGCCGCTCAACTGGTTCGGGCGGGCGGAGCCGGAGATGCGTAGGCCCGCGCCCTCGCCGGTGGGTTCCTTGAGGGGCACGACATCCTTGGTGGCGATCTTGCCCTCGAAGCGATACTTGCCGGCGTTGAGCAGCACGTGGGAGCGCCACGAGGCGACGACGCGGCTGGGCTTGTCGAGGTTGATTTCCAGCGCCTTCACGCCGCCCCGGTCGGCCTTGTCGGACATCTGGGGCTCGCCGCCGTCGGCCTGGGATTCCCACTGGGTGAGCTTGAAGGAGCCGTCGGCCGCGGGCTTGAGCGGCTTCATGGGCTGGATGCCGACTTGCTTTTGCAGACCGGCGATGCGGGCCAGGACGCGGTTGCTCATGTCGCGGGTGGAGTTGTCGAAGTTCTTGGCCGTGCCTTCGTTCATCTCGGCGAGGACGGGGCGGACGCGGGCGTGGACTTTGGCGATCTCGTTGGTGAGGAACTCGGCGGTGAAGACGTTGGTGAGGAGCGAGCCGACGCGGTCGCGATACTGGTTCTTGATTTGCGGGAGTTGCCAGAGCGCGCCGGTGACGAGGCCGCCCATGCTGTCGAAGACGGGGAAGTTCGGGTCGCCGAAGACCTGGTCCATGCCGGAGGGGAGGAAGTAAACTCGGGTGCTGCCGGCGGGCACGAGGAGGCGGTAGTTGTTGCGGTTGCGGGCGTAGCCGTCCCAGTGGGCGATCATCATTTCCACGGCGACGAGGGAGAGGAAGTTGTCCACGGCAAGGGTTTCGTCCAGGCGCTGGGCGCGTTTGACGAGGTCAGGCTCGCGGCTCGCGGCGACGAGGTTCTTGAGTTCCGCCTGGTCGTTGGTGCCGTGGCCGAGCTTGCGGTCTTTCTTCTGGTCCACGTCGGCGCAGAAGCCGCCGTCCCAGAAGGTGCCGGCCTTGCTGCCGAAGTGTTGCTTCATGAACTGCGAGTCGAAGCCCTCCTTGAGCACGTAGAAGCCGAGGTCGCGGCCGTTGAGCCAGACGCGGGCGTGGGAGACGCGCGTGGTGGGGACGCCGGCGGCGTTGAAGAGCGCGGAGGAGAGATACTCGTGCATGTAGCCGCCATCCTGCACGGAGTTGTTGAGGTGGAACTTGTCGAGGCCGTGGAATTTCTGCTTCTCGCGGAACTTGTCGAAGTTGAGCGTGAGCGCCGGGCGGTCGCTCACCGGGCGGAAGCTGCCGGCCGCGCCCTTCAAGTGGACGCCGACCTCGCTGTAGATGTAGTCGTCGCCCTCGCGGACGGTGCAGCGGACGAAATTGCGGTTGTCCTTGTTGAGCTTGGCGAGTTCGACGGGGTTGATCTCGATGCGCAGCTTGGGGATTTTGCCCTCGCGGAAGAAGACCTGGTCGGCGTCGTCCGGCTGCACGGCACGCCCGGCGACGGTGGCAAAAAAAGCCAAGGCTCCGGCAAGGAGTCCGAGAGTCAGGCGACGGTGTGCAAACATGGGCGTTTCGACTACGCGACGAGCGAAGTCGTTCGAGAGTATTGGGGAAAAGTGCGACCCGGCAAGCACGGGCCGCTCCGGCTGTGCAGCGATGGGCTTTGGCAAATAGTTGGGGCGGGAGTTGGCAGGCTGCGGTGGTTGTGCGATAAGACCGGCCGTTGTCGCTGGCCGTTGCCCCATGATGAAGACTCTATTCGCCGTATTCGCCGCCCTATCACTCGCCACTTTCGCCGGCTGCAAGCCGAGCAGCGCTCCTTCGCACAGCCACGGCGGCCATCACCACGAGCCGCCGCACGGCGGGACGGCGATTGAGCTGGGCGAGGAGGAGGCGCACTTGGAGTTCGTGCTGGATGCGGCGGGGGGCAAGCTCACCTGCTACGTGCTCAAGGCGCACATGGCCGGCTTCCAGCGCATCACACAGGCGTCGCTGGAACTGACTGCGACCGTGGGCGGCAAGGCCGAGCCGCTCACGCTCCAGGCCGTGGCCAACGCCGCGACGGGTGAGAAGGCCGGCGACACCTCGCAGTTCGAGGCGCAGGCGGACTGGCTCAAGACGGCGAAGACCTTCGACGTGGAGCTGAAGGGCATCAACGTCCGGGGCAAGGACTACCCGGCGCTGAAATTTAACTTTCCGAAGGGCAGCGCGCCGGAAGCCGTCAAGCAGTGAAGCGACTATGAACCTCAAACACGTTTTCAACTTCACCGCGCTCGCCCTCACCGGCTGCCTCCTCGCCACCGCCGCCGATGCGCCCAAGACCGCGAAGAAGGAAGTCCGCGGCGCGCCCATTC
Source organism: Pedosphaera sp. (assembly GCA_043731805.1). Lineage (GTDB taxonomy): Bacteria > Verrucomicrobiota > Verrucomicrobiia > Limisphaerales > SXTU01 > SXTU01. Next base: position 5,874 of record JAYTIO010000415.1, read on the forward strand.
AGAAGCTCGCGCCGGCCGCAGCTACCAATGCCGCGCCCGCAATCGTGCTGACCGGGACCAATGCCCCCGCGTTCGGTCCCGTGCAGAAGGACGGCGAGTTCCTCATCGTCGGCTTCGACCGCCTCGCCACCTTCAACTACGACATCCCCGACGACGCCCCCGCCGGCACCAACGCCCCCGCCAAGCCCGTCGCGCCGCCCAAGGACCAAATCCCCGCCAGCGTGAAAGCCTTCGACAAGCAGCGCGTGGCGCTCAAGGGCTTCATGCTCCCGCTGAAGGTCGAGGGCGGCCTCATCACCGAGCTGCTCGTGATGCGCGACCAATCCATGTGCTGCTACGGCAGCGTCCCGAAAATCAACGAGTGGGTGAGCGTGAAGATGACCGGCAAGGGCGTGAAGCCCATCATGGACCAAGCCGTGACCCTCTACGGCAAGCTGCACGTCGGCGAAATCCGCGAGAACGGCTACCTCGTCGGCATCTACCAGATGGATGGGGAGCGCTTGGCCGGGCCGTTGGATTTGTGACGCAATCGGGTAGTAGGTCAGCGCTTCTAGCCTGACCTCCATTTGAAAACCTCCCGCTTGAGCGGTTCCGAAAAGTCAGAGGCCAGACTGGAAGCATTGACCTACCGGTTCAGCAGCAGCAATGCAGTGGAAGGGGGCCTTCACTCTAACGCAGAGAACGCGGAGGAACGCAGAGTTGAGCCAAGTCGTTCGTGTTCTCCATTGGGTGGCTTTCGTCGGTCGCTTCTCTGCGCAACTTTGCGTCCTCTACGTCTCTGCATTGAAGCGGAGCCGTCCTATTCCAACGGCATCGTTCCGGCTTAGGCTCCGCTCCTTCTTTCCGTGAACTTGCCATCCATCCTCGGCGTCGGCTGCTACGACTTTAATTTACCGTGAAACACCTTCTCCCACCCGCGCTCGCCGCTCTCTGCCTCAGCGCACTGACGCAAACCACCTTCGCCGCTGCCGCCGCTGGCTCCCCCACACGCCCCAAGGACACCGTCATCGTGGATGCCAAGACCGAAGCCGTCATCAAAGGCGGCCTCAAGTATCTCGCCTCCAAGCAGCAGCCTTCCGGGGCGTTCGGCTTCAGCGGCGAGGAAGCCAAGCGACAGGTCGCCATGACCGGCTACACCCTTATGGCCTTCCAAGCCGCCGGCCACCTTCCCGGTGAAGGCGAGTATGGGAAGAATGTCACTGCGGGGATGAACTACCTCCTTGATTCCATCGGCCCCGACGGCCTCTACAACATGAGGAGCGACGGCCAGTATATGTATTCCCACGGCATCGCCACCATCGCGCTCGCCGAGCTCTACGGCCAGACCAAGTCCCCGACCATGCGCGCCAAGCTCGACAAGGCCGTGAAGGTCATCATCAGCGCGCAAGCCACCGAGGCCGGCCACGAAGGCGGCTGGCGCTACCGCCCCGTCGCCAAAGACGCCGACATCTCCGTCACCGTCCTCTCCCTCGTCGCCATCCGCGCCGCGAAGAACGGCGGCCTCGAAGTCCCCCAGCGCACCATTGACGAAGCCGTCACCTACGTGAAGCGCTGCCAGGACGAGCGCACCGGCGGCTTCTGCTACCAACCGCAGCGCGACCCCGGCTTCGCGCGCACGGCGGCGGCGATTTACTCCCTGCAAGTCTGCGGCCTCTACGACGACCCGATGGTGAAGAAAGGTTCCGCCTACCTCTTCGACAACATGCGCGAAGACCACGAGTGGTTCACCTACGGCAACTTCTACGCCGCCTCCGCGCAATACATGGTCGGCGGCGACGCCTGGAGCAAATGGTATCCCAAGGTGAAGGACATCCTCCTCGCACAAGTCGTGAAGCAGGGCGACGTGGCCTACTGGGAAGCGCGCGGCCGCGGCGGCGTCGGTCCGACCTTCTGCACGGCGGTTTACACGATGATCCTGGCGATGCCGTATCACTACATCCCGCTGTATCAGCGCTAGGATTTGGCAATGCAAACGAAGTTCGCGGTCTTCCTTCTGGCGTTCGCTTCATTAGCCAGCGCAACGGCCGGCTCCCTCCGCACCCGTGATGGCAAGTTCCTCGAAGGCACCGTCCAGCTCGACGCGCCCGCCGGCATCAAAATCACCCTCGCCAACGGCGAACAGCAGAAGTTCCCCCTCGCGAATCTCGACCAAGCCACTTTCACCAGCGGCGCGACCACCACGCTCCCGCCCGAGGTCGCCGCGCTGATGAAGGGCCGTGGCAACGGCCTCCTCGGCACCTACTACGAGCGCGTGGACTTGAGCGGGCGCGCGGTGCATCGCCTCGACGAGACGGTCCACTTCGACTGGGAACTCGGCGAGCCGATTGCCGGCGTGCAGAAGGATTATTTCAGCGCGCGCTGGGCCGGGCAGCTCGAAGCCCCCGTCTCCGGCAAGTTCACCTTCCACCTCGATGCCGACGATGGCGCGCGCCTCTGGCTCGGGGACAAACTCATTTGCGACGCTTGGCGAGTGAGTGACGGCGCGGAAATCTCCGGCGACCTCGACCTGACCGCCGGCCAGCGCTACGACCTCCGCCTCGAATACTACGACAACCTCGGCCCCGCTCACGTGCGCCTCTCGTGGACCGGCCCCGGCATCCCGAAGAGCATCGTGCCGCGCAGCCAGCTCCACGCCGCGCTCGGTCCGAAGCCCGCCGCCACCGCGCCCACGCGCGGCCTGCTCGCCGCCTACTACCGCCGCACGGAACTCGACAGCAGCAGTGCCCTCACGCGCGTTGACCCGCAGCTTGATTTCAACTGGGGCGAGAACGCGCCGGTGCCCGAGGTGCCCGCGCAGAGTTTTAGCGTCCGCTGGAGCGGACAGGTCGCCGCGCAGTTCACCGAGAGCTACACCTTCCACGTCGAGGCCGGCGGCGGCGCGCGCCTGTGGCTCGACGGCCAGCTCCTCCTCGACCAATGGCGCGACCAGCCCGGCGAGTTCTACACCACCGTCGTCCCGCTCACCGCCGGGCAGAAATACGACCTGCGCCTCGAACACTTCAGCACGAGCAAGGACGCCAAGCTTCGCCTCCTCTGGAGCAGCGCCTCGCAGCGCAAAGTCCCCATCGCCGCCGACGCGCTCACGCCGTCACGCCCCGCCGAGTCGAGCGCACGCCGGCCCCAGCACGGCCTGCTCGGCGCCTACTTCTCGCGCCCCGACTGCACCGGCGAACTCCTCAAGCGCCTCGACGCGCAGGTCAACTTCGACTGGGCCGACAAGCCCGCCGCGCCCGGTGTGCCCACGGACAACTTCTCCGTCCGCTGGACCGGCCAAGTCCAAGCGCAGCATACGGAGAACTACACCTTCCACCTCGAAGCCGACGACGGCGTGCGCGTGTGGCTCGGCGACCGGCAAATCATGGACGAGTGGCGGCAGCAGGCGACCACGCTCGTGAGCCTGCCCACCACACTGAACGCCGGGCAGTTCTACCCGCTCACCATCGAGTATTTTTCCGCGAAGCCGCCCGCGATGGCGAAGCTCAAGTGGAGCAGTCCCTCCACGCCGCTCGGCATCATTCCCGCCAGCCGCCTCTATCCGCCGAACGCCCCCAGCGCGCCCATCCCCGGGGAGCGCCGCCTCGGACTCGACCGCGGCGTCGTGACGTGGGACGGTTCGTTCCTCGCCGCGCCGCTCGCCTCGGCGGACGACACCGCGCTGCAATTCGGCGGGGCGCAAAAGGACTTCTCCCTCTCCACCGTCAACGCCGCGCGCATCATCTTCCAAAACCTCTCCGCCCAGCGCGCCGCGAAGATTGAGCCGGGCCGCGCCGGCATCCTGTTGGTGAACGGCGACTTCGTGGACGGCGAGTTCAAGGGCTTCGAGCGCGGCCGCGTGAAGATGAGTTCCGTCCTGTTCGGCCTGAAGTTCTTCGACGCCACCTACGAAGTCGTGGCCGTCTTCCTGCGCGACCCCGCACCGGGCGCGCCCACGTTCCGCGTGAAGTCCAGCGACGGCTCGGTGTTGCTCGTGAAGAAGTTTCAGATGACCGCCGAGGGCTTGACGATGGACGACGCCACGTTGCGCGGCTACCGCGTGCCGGCGCAGGAACTAATCGAGTTGCGGCAGGGCAGCGGCACGAATCTCTTCTCCACCTCGCTGCACCTTGGCCCGACGTCCGTCCACGCCGAAGCCATGAAGATGGACGCCGCCGCCGAGCGCGAGTGGAAGGCCAAGGCCGAGGGCGTCCGCACGCTCATCCTAGCCGAGAACGACAAGCGCGCTCGCATGGACGCCGATGAGGAGCGCAAGGCCCGCAGCGAACTCGACGCCGCCACCGAGGCCGACCGCGTGTTGAAAGCCACGCTCGCCAAACTCGCCGAGCAACAAGAGTCGCTCACCAAAGCCCGCGCCGAACTCAAGGACGCCGAGGCCAAAGCCGAAGAAGCCCGCGCCGCCGCGAAGAAAGCGTTGGAAGTCCACGACGCCAAAAACGCCGAGACCGACAAGCTCAAGGCCCAGCACGATAAGCAGAAGGCCGTGTATTCGCAGCGCGCGCAGGAGTTTCTCGCGGCCACGGTGAACCGCGACAAAACCCACGCCAAGCTGAACGCCGAGATGGCGGCGGCGGAAGCTGCCCTCGCGAGCGCCCGCAACAAGCTGGTCGTCGCGAAGCAGGAAGAGACCAACCGCACCAAGACCGACGACGCCGGCCGCAAGGCGGCCGCGCTCGCAGCGGAGCAAAGCGATGCCGCACGCGCGAAGGCGGGCGTTAGTTGGAAAGCCGCGCAGACGGAATTGGCGAAGGCCGTCATCGAGCGCGATGCGGCGAAGCAATTGACAGACAAACTCGCCGCCGAGATGGCGAGCGCGCAGAAGAAAGGCACGGACCACAAACTGGTCGCCGACAAGGCCACCGTCGAGTCAGCCACCCGAGCGAAAGCCGCCGCTGACGCCCGGAGCAACGCGGACAAACTCGCCGCCAAAGCCGTCACGGAAAAAGCCGCTGCCGAAACCGCGTGGACCCAAGCCAAAGCCGCCGCCGACAAGGCCGCGACGGAGCTGGCGGGCGCGCTGAAGAAGGCTGCGGACAGCAAACTGGCCGCTGACAAAGCCACCACCGATTCCGCCAGCAAAGCCAAAGCGGTCGTCGAGGCCCGGGCCAGCGCGGACAAGCTCGCCGCCAAATCCGCTCCGGAAAAAGCCCCCGCCGAGGCCGCGTGGACTCAGGCCAAAGCCGCCGCTGACAAGGCCGCCGCCGCACTGGCGAGCGCGCTGAAGACAGCCACGGATAGCAAGCTGGTCGCCGACAAGGCCACGGTCGAGTCGGCCAGCAAAGCGAAAGGCGCCACTGATGCCCGGACCCACGCGGACAAGCTCGCCGCCAAAACCGTCACGGAGAAAGCCGCCGCCGAGGCCGTTTGGACTCAGACCAAAGCCGCTGCCGACAAGGCCGCGACCGAGCTGGCGAGCGCGCTGAAGGCGGGCACGGACAACAAACTTGCCGCCGACAAGGCGAACACCGACCTCGTCGCCAAGACCCGCACCGCCGAGGAAGTCCGCCTGAAGCGCGACAGGCTTCAAGCCGATGACCGTGCCAAGAAGGGCGAGCTGGACCGGTTGACGGGGGAGTTCGCCGTCAAGACCGCCGCCGCCAAGACCACCCAAACCACCTTCGAGAAGACCGAGCGCGAGATGAAGGAAGCGCGCCTCAAGACGGAGGAGTTTTTGAAACAAGCCGACGCAAAAATCGCCGAGACCAAGGCCAGCAAGGACAAGCAGCTCAGCGAGTTGGGCGCGAAGGTGACGGAGTTGGACACGGCGCGGAAGGCTTTGGAAAAGGAGAACACCGACCTCTGGAACCTGATTCAGAAGTTCGCGGCGGAACGGAACCAGTTAAAGCTCCAGCAACTCAACGCGGACAGCGTGGTGAGCCGGGCGAACGCGGATGTGGCATTGCGCAAGCGCACCGTGCAGAGCGCGGAGACGCTGGTCGCGCAGTCCGCCGAGAAGAAGCTGGCCAGCGAGAAGCTCCTGGCCGACGCGAAGGCCGCCCTCGATAAGCGCGCCCGCGCGCAGTTCAAGTGAACTGTCTTATCAGGTTGGTTTTTGCCCGCGGCTGGCTGGCTTTTCTATCCGTCTCGCTCACAGCCCACGCCGACACCCTCGCCACGCTGGATGGCCAATCCTTCACCGGGAGAATCTCCATTGAGCCGGGCGCGTTCGTCGTCACTGCGGCGGCTGCATCCATTCAGCGAGTGCTACTGGCGGCGGTGCGCAATGTTGTGTTCGACCGAAAACCTTTCACCACCCAGCCCGCCACTTGGACCGCCCAGAGCGTCGGCGCGGTGCCGGCGGAAGGGCACTTCACCCAGTCGAACGGCGTCTTCCACGTCACCGGTGCGGGGACGGCGACGCAGGTGGACGACGGCCATTTCTTCGTGCAGCAGTCCGTGGGCGAGACGGCGCAGTTGACCGCGTTCGTGCCACCGCAGGTTGCCTCCCGCGTGACGGCGGACAAGTTCAAGGTCGCCGGCCTCGCGGTGCTCTCACGCTTCGATGGGGGCGGACCGGCCTTCCTGCTGATGTCGGAGGGCGGCAAGCTGGGCCTCATGCGCTGGCGCTCGGCCACGGGCAAGGAGACCTCGAAGCATTTCACCACGGGCGCGCAGGGCGTCTGGCTGCGACTGGAACGCTGCGCGCAGCAAGTCACTGCGTCCACGAGCGAGGACGGCAAGACGTGGCGGCTGGTCGGCAACGAACAGCTCCCGCTGCCCGACGCGGCGCACTTCGGCCTGCTGGTGGCGGGTTTGAAGAAAGGCGTCCCCGTCTCGGTGACGTTCAGTGGCGTGGCCTTGCAGCACGCGGGCACGCCGCCCACACCGCTGCCGCAACTGCGCCTGCGCGGCGGCGGTATTCTGGCCGGCAAGTTCCTCGGCACGGACGGCTCAGTGGTGCGCTGGCATGCGCTGGGTCGCGAGTGGAACGTATCGCTCGTGAACGTGAGCCGCTTGCTGCTGGAGCCGCGCGCTGAGTCGCAAGTGACCCGCCTCCGCCCCGAGCGCCCCGGCGCGCTGCTGGCGAACGGTGACTTCGTGGACGGCGAACTCCTCGCGGGCGAACCGGGCCGCCTGCGCATCAGCTCCGTCCTCTTCGGCATCCGCAGCTACTCGGCCGAAGGCTCCGTGCTCGCCGTGCATCTACGCGATGTGGCGGAGGCCGGCGCGGAGTATGAACTCCGCAGTCCCGACGGCTCGCGGCTGCTGGCGAACCAACTGGAGCTGCGCGCCGAAGGCTTCGCCGGCCGCGAGCGGAACGCGGGGGAATTCCTGCTGCGCGGTGCGGAAGTGAGTGAACTTCGCCGGCTGCCTGCCCGCCCGTGATGCCCGTGGGCGCGAAGCGTCTGGGCGGCGGCGGCTTCAGCGCCGCTCTTTTGTAGGTGGCACGGACTACAGCCCTGCCGCCAAAGCGGCGCTGGAGCCGCCGCCGTCCAAACGCTCCGCGACTTCGAGGCCGGTCTTGCAAACTGTCCCTGACTTCCCAGTTGCCCTCCGGCACGCTGCGCCCATGCGCATCATCAGTGGCACCGCCGCGAACCGACTTCTCAAAGCCCCCAAGGGCCTCGACGTGCGGCCCACGCCGGACCTCGTGCGGCAGGCGGTCTTCAACAGTCTGGGCGAACGCGTGCTGGACGCGCGGGTGCTGGAGCTGTTCGGCGGCACGGGGGCGTTGAGCCTGGAGTGCTTGAGTCGCGGCGCGGCAGATGCGGTGTGTGTGGAGCTGTCGTCGAGACACGCGCGGTTCATCGAGCAGAACGTCACCGACGTCGGCCTGCCCCGGGAGAAGTTTCACCTGCGCGTGCAGGACGTGTTCGTGGCGATGCCGCAACTCGTCGCGAACGGCGCGACCTTCGACCTCATCATGGCCGACCCGCCCTATGGCGAGAAGAACGTCGGCAAGCGCTCCGAGTCCTTCGCGCAACGGCTGCTCGATGACCCGGCCGTGCCCAAGCTGCTCGCACCCGGCGGCCTCTTCATCCTCGGCCACGCGAAGCGCGACACGCTGGAAGTGCCGGCGGTCTGGGAGGAACGCAAGCTGATGAAGCACGGCGACTCGTGGATGCGATTTCTGCGTTTGCCCTGAGGTTGGGTGGCCACGCTCGTGAGAGCGTGGGGCAGTGGGCGAGTGAGAGTTGACCCATGTTCTCACGAACATGGCCACGGCGTCAGACGCGTTCCGCAAACACTCGCCGGCAATGGCGCACGCTGCGTTCCAGCTCGGCCAACTGGTGGGCTTGCTCGGCCCGCAGTCCGTCCTGGCCGGGCGGCGCGGTGAAGGGCTCGCGCGGTGCGCCGGTGCGGGCGAACCGCAGCAGCTTGGACAAGGTCTGCGGCGTCGCGCGCGGGTAGGCATCCCAGAAACCGTCGTGCAGCAGCGGGAGGGGAATGGGGCGACCAGAGATGGTTTCCACGATGACCGGCGCTTGCGGGCACAGCTCGGCGAAGCGCTGGAAGAACGCCGGCCAGTCCACCAGGCCCGTGCCGACCGAAGTCCATTGGAGCGTCGCGCCCTCGGGAGTTTCCCACAGATACGAGTCGCGGAGGCCGGTGCAGACGGTGACGGGGCCAAGCGTTTCGAGCGCGGCCAGCGGCTCCTCCAAGGCCCACAGCGCGTTGCCGGTGTCGAGCGTTGCGCCCACGAAGTCGCGGCCTGCCATGTCAATGAGTTCAAGCAACTCGGTGGAGTTCATGTCGCCCGCGTGATTCTCGACGGCGATCTTGATGCCGGCGTCGAGGGCTTCACTCCGCACCTGCCGCAGCACGGCGACCGTCTCGGCAATGCGCGCGGCGAGGCCGCCGGGGCTGCGACGGTCGTCCACCTTGCCCAGCACGCAGCGCGCAACGGGCGAGCCGAGCAACTTCGCGATGCGGAGGCAGAGGCGAAGTTGCTCCTCTGCCGTGCCGCGTCGCGGGTCGAACATCACGGAGCCCGGGCAGATGCTCAACATGCCAGCGTAGAGTGCGAGACCGAGGTCGTCCGCACGCCGTTGGAGGTCGCGGAGGTCGGCGTCCGCGAGCGACTCATACACGTCGAAGTCGGAGAACAGGACGGCGTCGAGCTGGAGCGTGGCGGCGTGGTCGAGGATTTGGCGGGCCTGCCAGCCGAGCGAGCGGAGGGCGTAGTTGTCGAAGCCGAGCTTGGGGGAGAAGGGGGTTGGCATCGCGGGCGCGGGGCGGATTGAGGTCCATTGCCCTGCGTTTGCCAAGCGCACAACCACCCGTTAGCGTCGCCGCCCGTGAAACTTATTTCCTGGAACGTCAACGGCCTGCGCGCCGTGTTGAAGAAAAACTTCCTCGCTTATCTCGCGGAGGAAAACCCGGACGTGCTCTGCCTCCAGGAAACCAAATGCACGCCCGACGACGTGGAGCAGCTCTGGCCGGCGGATTATACGACGTATTGGAACAGCGCCGAGAAGAAGGGCTACAGCGGCACGGCGGTTTTCACGAAGGCGCGGCCGCTGAAGGTCACGAACCACCTCGGCCTCGCGGAGCATGATCGCGAGGGCCGCGTCATCACGGCCGAGTATCCGGGCTTCCACCTCGTCAACGTGTATGTGCCCAACTCCAAGCGCGAGCTGACGCGGCTGCCGTATCGCCAGCAGTGGGACCGGGACTTCCTCGCCTACCTCAAGAAGCTGGAGCAGACCAAGCCCGTCATCTGGTGCGGCGACTTGAACGTGGCGCACACGGAGCTGGACCTCGCGAACCCGAAGGCCAACGTGAAGAACCACGGCTTCACGCCGGAGGAGCGCGCGGGCTTCGGGGCCTTCGTCGGCGCGGGTTTTGTGGACACGTTCCGCGAGTTCGAGCAGGGCGGCGGGCATTACACTTGGTGGAGCCCGATGGGCGGCGCGCGCGGGCGGAACATCGGGTGGCGGCTGGATTACTTGCTCCTGAGCGCCGCGCTGCGTCCGAAGCTGAAGGCCGCGTTCATCCGCAAGGACGTGCTGGGCAGCGACCATTGCCCGGTGGGGATTGAGCTGAAGCGGTAGCGGCTGAGGAGCGGTGGGCGGGCAAGGTTCTTGAATGCTCTCCGAAACGTGCCCGTCAGTTTTGTAGCCCCGCGCGTATCACGGGCCGACATCTATGCTCAAAATTCTCGGACCCACCCAAGGCCGTTTCTGTGACGGCGTCTCCCGGCGCAACTTTCTCCAGCTCGGCACGCTCGCCGCCGGCGGCCTCTCGCTGCCGCAACTGCTCCGGGCCGAGGCGCAGTCCGGCATCCGCAACTCCAACAAGGCCATCATCATGGTGTTCCTGCCCGGTGGGCCGTCGCACCAGGACATGTTCGACCTCAAGGAGGACGCGCCCAACGAGATTCGCGGCGAGTTCAAGTCCATCGCCACCCAGGTCCCCGGTGTGCGCATCTGCGAGCATATGCCCAAGCTTGCCGCCAACTGGGACAAGTTCGCCGCCATCCGCTCGCTGGTCGGCAAGGCGGATGACCACAGCTCCTTCCACTGCATGACGGGCCGCAGCCAGTTCAAGCCGCAGCCCTCCGGCGGTTGGCCTTCACTCGGCGCGGTCGTCTCTAAGCTCCAAGGCTCCGCCGCCGTGGGCGTGCCGCCCAGCGTGGGCTGCAACGGCAAGGAGGCTCGGCCTGGCTTCCTCGGCGCGAGCTGCGGACCCTTCGTCCCCAGCGGCCCGGGGGCGAGCGACATGACGCTCAACGGCGTGACCAGCGCGCGGCTCGACGACCGGAAGGGTCTGCTCGCGGACTTCGACAAGTTCCGGCGCGACGCGGACAGCAGCGGCTTGATGGAGGGCTTGGATACGTTCAACCGCCAAGCCTTCGAGGTCGTGACTTCCAGCCGGCTCGTCGAGGCGCTCGACACGAAGAAAGAGAACCGCAAGGTCGCCGACCGTTATCGCGGCAGCGACGGCAGCGTGCTGCGGGACTTCCTCCTCGCGCGCCGACTCGTCGAGGCGGGCGTGCGGTGCGTGACGCTGAACTTCGGCAGTTGGGACACGCACGCCCAGAACTTCAGCAGCCTGAAGCGCCAGTTGCCCAACTTCGACACCGGCATGAGCGCGCTCGTCCAGGACTTGCACGACCGCGGCATGGAAAACGATGTGACCGTCATCGCGTTTGGTGAGTTCGGCCGGACGCCGCGCATTAACATGGGTGCGGGCCGTGACCACTGGTCGCGCGTCTCGTGCGCGCTGCTCGCGGGTGGAGGCCTGAAGACCGGCCAAATGATTGGCGCGACCGACCGCACCGGCGGCGAGGCCGCTGACCGGCCCGTCCACCTCGGCGAAGTTTTCTCCACGCTCTACAACCGCCTAGGCATCGACACGCAGACCACCACGCTCACGGACCTGGGTGGCCGCCCGCAGTATCTCGTGGACCTGCAGCATCACCCGATTCCCGAACTCATCTAACGCCCGCCATGCTCACCATCCTCGGACGCAACGAAGGCCGCTTCTGCGACGGCGTTTCCCGGCGCAACTTCCTCCGACTCGGCGCGCTGGGCATGGGCGGAATGGCCTTGCCGCAGCTCCTTGAAGCTGAGGCCAAGGCCGGCATCCGCAAGTCGCACAAGGCCATCATCAACATCTTCCTCGCGGGCGGACCGCCGCATCAGGACATGTTCGACCTGAAGCCAGACGCGCCGCGCGAGATTCGCGGTGAGTTCAAGCCCATCAAGACCAACGTGCCCGGCCTGGAGGTCTGCGAGCTGTTCCCAATGCTCGCCAAGTGTGCGGACAAATACACCGTCATCCGCTCGATGGTCGGCGCGGCGGGCGGCCACGACGCCTTCCAATGCCACACGGGTCGCGCGCCCCGGCTGCAACCCGCT
>JAYTIO010000416.1:0-2900 GCA_043731805.1 Pedosphaera sp.
CGCGCACCACCCGCAACGCGGCGGCTGGAAGCCGCCGGCACGGGCGCGGTTGGCTTGGGCTTACTCATCCTTCTTCTCATTCGAGCTGCGGCTGAAGACCAGCCAGCAGCCGACGACGATGGCCATAACCACAGCGAGGACGACGAGTTCAGCCCAGCCCAGTAAGGCGATGATGGTCATGGCGCTTCGGGATTTAAGGATAAGGGATTTTACCACCAAGCCGCGAAGGACACGAAGAAGACGGAGGCCGCTGGTTTCATCGGGGCTTTGTGGCCTTTGTGTCTTCGCGGTTCACGCCCCACGCCTCACGACTTGATGTCCCGCATGTGGAAGTGCGTCGCGCCGATGACGAAGGCCGTCACGTTCACGCCCACGAGCACGCAGAGCGACTCGGCGATCTGCGCCAGCGGCATCGGCTTGGCGAACACAAAGATCCACGAGCGGAAGTGGTGCGTGAGGGCGAACTCCTTCCAGTCCTCGAAGAAGGGCATCCCCTCCATCACCACGCTCAAGAACAGGAAGGAGAGCGCCAGGATGGTGGCGGCGGCGGGCTTCATGTTGAAGCACGAGAACATGAAGGCCAGGCTCAACATCGTGCAGGCGTTGACCGCCAGGAGCAGGTGGGCCAACGCGTAATACTTCAGGCCCTCGTCGGCGCTCAACACGTTGAAAATGGTCTGGCCGCCCGGGATGGGGATGAAGATAAACATCCCCTTCCACTCAAACCAGCAGCGCGCGAAGAACAGCGCCATTGCGCCGAGCGAGACCACGAGGATCGCCGCGAAGATGACGCCGGTGAGCCACTTGGTGAACAGCAGCCGGAAGCGCGAGATGGGCCGGGAGAGGATCATCCGCAGCGTGCCGTCCTCCGCCTCCTTCGCCACGAGGTCACCGCCCACGAGCATCACGTAGAGCGGCATGAGCAGGAGGATTTGCGGGATGAGCATGAGCACCGCCACGGTGAGCGCGGAGATGAACTCGGTGGCGAGGTAGCCGTTGCTTTCCAGCAGGCTGGCCGTGCCCTTCTGCCAGTTGGAGTAGCGGAAGGCCAGCAGCATGACGTTCTGCGAGAGCAGGAAGGCGCCGAAGCCGATGTAGGTGCGCTTCTTGCCGAAGAGCTTGGCGAGTTCGCTGCGGAGCTGGAGGAAGAACATGGGGCGGAGTTAAGAATTAAGAGTTAAAAGTTAAGAAGTGGGGCCGAGGGGCGCGTTGCAACTTTTCAACTCTTCAACCCTTCACCTTCTCCGGTTTCACTCGGCTGTCGTGCATCAACGTCAGGTAGAAGCTTTCCAACGTCTCCTCTTCCTGCGCGACCTCGAAGACGGGGATGTCGAGGGCGACGAGGCGGCGGACGAGAGCGTCGGTTTTCACGCCGTCGGCCAGAGCGACGAGAGCGCCGTTGCGCGTGTCGGTGATGAGTTTCTCTGACTGCAAGCTTAGGGTGGCCTTGGCGAAGTCACCGACCTTGAGGCGCACCCACTGCTTCGTCTGCTTCGCGTCGGCGAGCGTGCCTTCAAAAACTTTCCTTCCCTGGTTCAGGACCGCGATGCGGGTGCAGAGCTGCTCGACCTCGTTGAGCAGGTGCGAGGAGAGCAGGATGGTGAGGCCCAGCTCTTTTTGCAGCCGCTGGATGGTCAGGCGCATCTCGTGGATGCCCTCGGGGTCGAGGCCGTCGCTGGGCTCGTCGAGGATGAGCAGTTCGGGGTCGGGCAGGAGCGCCTGCGCGAGGGCGAGGCGCGTCCGCATGCCGTGGGAATACTTGCTGACCTTGTCGTGCTCGCGGCCGGTGAGGCCGACCCAGTCGACGATTTTCGCGATGCGCTCCGGCGGCGTGGGCGCGGTGTAGTGGCTGAGAATCTGCAGGTTCTTCCAGCCGCTGAGGTAGTCGTAGAAGACGGGCGTCTCGAAGATCGCGCCGACACGGTGAAGCGCCTGCGCGCGGTGGCGTGTGATGTCGTGGGCGCAGATGCGCAACTCGCCGGTGGTGGGCCAGACTTGGCCGAGCATCATGCCGATGGTGGTGCTCTTACCCGCGCCGTTGTGGCCGAGGAGGCCGAAGATTTCGCCGCGCGGCACGGCGAGGTCGAGGTCGCGCACGGCCCAGCGCGTGCCGAATTGTTTGCTGACGCCACGCAGTTGGATCACAGCGTGCCCCCCATCTCGAGCAGCTTGTTGATGTGGCCGTCGGCGTAGATGAAGTTCACTTCCTTGCCCGGGCCGCGGTCCTTGTGGAAGTTGTCCTTGTCGTAGAAGACGGGGGTCACGTGCTGGCCGAAGGCGATGTTCATCACGACGAGGTGATCAGCGTCCTGGCCGTTGAGGAGCGAGTTCCACGCGTAGCTGGTGCCGGTCTGCTGGAAGACGTCGAAGCGGTCGGAGGGGCACTTCCAAACGTTGGAGTTGCCGCCGGTGTAGCGTATCAGCACCGCATCGGGGGCGGGCAGCGCGACGGTGTTGGTGGGCGGGATGGAGTTGGTGCCCAGCAGCGCGTCGCGCATGAAGGGGAGGCAGTTGTTGTTCTCCTGGACGTAGAGTTGAAGGCCGAGGCCGAGCTGGCGGAGGTTGCTCAAGCAGACCGTGCCGCGCCCGGCTTCCTTGGCCTTGCTCATCACCGGCAGGAGCAGGCCGGCGAGCACGCCGATGATGGCGATGACGACGAGGAGTTCGATCAAAGTGAACGCCGCGCGAACGGCGCATGGCGAATGGCGCATGGCGAATGGGCGCATGGTCACCTTCCTGGTCTCATCAATCTACCGCTCTCCATCGCGCGCTGAATCTCCTCCAGCAACGGCGCGAGTTCCGCCTTCGTCTGCGCGGAGCTTTGGGAGTAGAACGCGCCCAGGCCGGCGGCGGCGGCGCGCTTTTGCAGGTCTTCACTCAGCGGCGGCGGCGCGTCCTTG
>JAYTIO010000417.1:0-6267 GCA_043731805.1 Pedosphaera sp.
CACGCCCACGGACATCAGCATCCCCACGCTCCAACTCAACGACCGGCCCTACGCCGGCGTGCTCTACGCCTCCATGCTGCTGCAAAAACGCGGCGCGACTGCGGACGGCAGGTCGTTGCTGGACACCTGGCGGATGGACCTCGGCGTCATCGGACCCGAGTCGCAGGCGGAGGAAGCGCAGAACACCGTGCATCGCGTGCGCAATCTCGGCACCGCCAACGGCTGGGCCACCCAGTTGAAGACCGAGCCTGCCCTGGCCCTGCGCTTCCAACGCACCTGGCGCTGGGAGCAAGGCGCGGCGGACGGCTGGGGCTGGGACTTCCTGCCGGCTGCCGGCCTGAGCCTGGGCAACATCGGCACGTATGCCGGCCTCGGCGGTCAAGTGCGCGCCGGCTGGCGGCTGCCCGGCGATTTCGGCGTGCAGACCATTGACGCCATCTCCGTGCCGCACGTCGGCCGCACCAGCGCCAGCGCGACGGGGCGCGGCATCTTCGCCTTCGCGGGCTTCGAAGGTCGGGCCATCGCCTACAATGCCTTCCTCGATGGCAACCTCTGGCGGGCGAGCCATCACGTCACCAAGTTTCCCCTCGTCGCCGACGGCAAGTTCGGCCTCGTCTATTCGGGCAAGCGCTTCGACGTCTCGCTCACCCAAGTCATCCGCAGCAAGGAGTTCGTCGGTCAGCGCGAGATTGATGCCTACGGCGCGCTGGCCCTCTCCGTGAAGTGGGACCACCCCGCCACGCGCCACTGAAGTTCGCGATTGCGGTCCATGGAAAAGGTGGAGGTAAGACAGCCGTTGTCCCACCTGATGGGGTAGCTTCTGCCCATGCGACCGCCAAACTCACAACACGAACGCCCGCCCAGAAAGGGGCCTCTGGACCCCGTCTTGACTGAACTGGAAGGCTACAACGGCCTGGGAATGAAAAAGGACGCGCTGCGTCTGGCCAAGTGCCTCCTACGTAATCCCGGCATCACGGACGCCCAGTTCGAGGCGGCGTTGCTGACGCTTCTGTCAACGGTCACGCGCCTCAAGCCCTGCCGGACCGGCGTTGAGAAGGCTTACGCCCGCTTGAGCGCGAAGGCGCAACGGCGCGTGCGGTTCTGGATGTTGTCATTCTATCACTCTGTGGGTGTGGGTGATTACGCGACGGCCAGCCGCTTCCTGCCCAAGCGGTTCAACGGCCCATGGGGACTGATAGAATTGGGCTTTGCGTGGGACATCTGGAGCGAGCTGGACGATAAGGAGTCCCTGAGTAAACACCGGAGAACCATGGCCGAGGGAGCCGCACGCGCTGACTATCCCTTCACGCAGAGCATGTTGCTCGCGAGTCTCGGCGACTACCTCCTCCGAACGGGAGAGTGGCGGCTGGCGGCGGAGAGCTACCGGGAGATTCCGGTGGAGTCGGTCAACGCGCACCAAGCCGTGCTCGGCCCGGTGCTCGCGCTGTGCGGCGAACTGCTCGCGGCGTGCGAGGCCGCCCGCAAACCCCTTGCCCTGTTCAAGACCTACCACGACCCGGACTCCGAGGTTCCCTTGGCTGCCAACCTGAGCGAGATGCACCGCGACATCGAAAAGCAGTTGAACGCCCTGCAAGGCGGCCTGCGACGGCTGCTGGGCAAGAAACGGCTGAAGGAACTCGCGGTTTCAACTCCGTTGTGAGCGACGGCTGGACAACGCACGCGGAAGACAAGCAGACTGCCCAAACCGTTTCCTAAGCGCCATGAGCCTTCCCTGCCAAAGCAAATGCCTGCAACCCGCTACTGAAGCGGCTTTCGGGACGGACTTGTCCCTCGCCGAACTGAAGCAACGGATTGGCACCACGGGACTGGACAGCGACGTGTATTACTACGTCGTTGGCACAGTTAAGTTAAGCCAAGGCCGATTTTGTCAGGAGGGGAGCGCACCAAATTTCCAAGGTGGTCGTTTGACGCTCTGCACCTGCAAACACTGGATGCGGACCTTGCGACAGCCGGACCAGTGGGCCGGAACTTGGGTTGCAGGCTTCACGGGCATCCGCGAGAGCGGGCTCAATTCACTCTTCTTTCTGACGCGCGTAGAAGCAGCTTATCCCTCCTTCCTGAGTCTGTGGTTCAGTGGGTTCTTGAGTCCTTCGACTCTTGCGGCAAAGAACGCCAAACACTGTCGGCTTGGAGACCTTTACGAGCCGAAGTCGCAAATCGCCTCTCCTTACCGGATTGACTCCTACTACCAGCCAACTCCGGGCCATAGCCACGAAGGTGACTGGCTGCTTGCCCGTGATATCTGCTACCCAAAATCCCGCCGAGGCTTCCCGCCATCTCTGCTCGTGGGCAGCAGCGAGTCAAGCTGCCTGTGGAACCGGCCGGCGGTCGGGCTTACTGACAAGCTCGGGCGTGGACACAGGCGCTCGACCCTTCGAACTCTCTTAACCAAACTAACAGAAATCCAATGAAAGTAGTCTTGTTGCGCGTTGGTATTGATTCGGGCTGCGGAGGCTGTCAGTCACCGCTGTTTAAGGACGGCTCTTTCGAGTTCGTCCCGATTCCCACAGACGAACCCGGGGAGAAACGAACCTACGCAAACACGAAATGCTTGGGCGTTGGGCGACAGGACAAGTGCCTGCTGGATTTTCTGCCGGAGCATGCCCGCCGCCATCTCCAATCAGCTGCCATGCATGTTGACCCAGAGTTTGAAACTTTCACATACGGCGACCCGACCACACCCAAAGCTCGGCTGCGTGAGCTTGAGGTCGGCGACCTGTTGGTGTTCTACGCAGGCTTGCAAGGTTGGGACTGTGCCACGCCTCCGCGCCTCTACATCGTTGGCTATTTCGAGATTGAGAAAGTCGTTCGCGCCACGGGGCGCAGCCGTGAGGAACTGGCGTCCGAGTTTGGAAAAAATTTCCATGTCGGACTTGAGAAAGTATTCAACTTCGACACGACCGGTAAGCGTGACCTGATTCTGATAAAGGGCAGCAGGCAAAGCCGACTGCTGAAAAAGGCCTGCCTCATCAGCGAATTGGGCGCAGACAAGTCCGGCAAGCCGCTCAAAGTTCTCAGCGCGGAGATGCGACAGGTATTCGGAGACTTTGGCGGCAAAGTGAGCATTCAACGCAGCCCGCCTCGCTGGGTTGCACCGCAGTTCGTTGAGAAGGCGAAGGCCTTTGTGATGGGGTTGGAGTGACCAGCAGCGGCTACATCATCCCCGCCCGCTTCCGAAAACCCCACTCCAGCGCCAGGAGCAGAATGACCGCGCCGAACCACCACCAGCTTTGCCACAGCACCGTCTCGGTCTCGACGACGCGGCCCTGGCTCAACGGTTTCAGGCGTTCGAGCAGCGCGCCGAGTTCCTCTTCGCGGAAGTAGCGGCCGCCGGAGTTCGCGGCCAGCTCGCGCAGCAACGGCTCGTTGCAGTTCAGCTCGGCCAGCTCGCCCGTCGCAGCGCGGCGGACGGCGAAACCGGTGCGAGCTTTCATCTCCGCGTCCGGCAGGCCCTCGACACGCACTCGCACCTCGTAGTCGCCATCGGTGAGCGGCGCGGTGCGGCCACGGTAGATGCCGGTCTCGTTCTCGTCGGCGGTGAGCGCGATGGTGGCGACCTTGCGGCCTTCGCGCATGAGCCACGCCTCGGCCCGCGCGCGCGGCATCGCGCGGCCTTGGGCGTCGAGGATGCGCGTGCGGATTTCGGCGGTCGCGCCCGGCTCGTAGTTCAGCGCGCCGCTGTCGAGCGAGACGAACTTGTCCTGCACCGCGAACGGCGACTCCATCACGAACTTCGCCGCCTGGTTCCAGAACTTCTGGTGGTAGAGATCGCCGACCTTGTAGCGCCAGCGCCACGACTCGTCGAACGCGAGGTAAAGCGTCTTGCCCGCGCCGTAGCGGCGGAAGACGGCGGCGGCGTGGCGCGTCTCGCCAGCCACCGCTTCCAGCCAGGTCTCCGCGCCCGGCAGCGCGCGCGCGGGTGCGAGCCAGTGCGGCGACGGCAGGAACCACCACAGCCGCGCGTTCTCCAGCGGGTCGCTCGTGAGCGTGAGCGGCGTGAGCGAACTGCCGGTGGCCTTGAGCTGAAAGTTCATCGGCACGCCGTCAATTGGCCTTCCCTCGAAGCTCACGGGAAACAACGGCGCGAGTGCCGACTGCGCCAACGACGCCAGCCGCTCCTGCCGCCCGTCCACGAAGATGACGCCGCTGCCGCGCTGCCCGACGAAGTCGCGCATCCACTCCAGCTCGGGCGCGCGAAGCTGGTTCGCCGGCAGGTCGCCGAAGATAATCAGGTTGTAAGTGAACAGCGTCTCGCGGTCGGCGGGGAACTGCCCGATGAGCTTTCCGCGCGGCCAGAACTTCTGCTCGCCGCCCGCGCCCGCGAGCAGCGCGTTGACCTCCCAGCGGTCGTCGCGCTCCAGCAAGTTGCGCAGGTAGCGGAACTCCCAGCGCGGTCGCCCGTCGAGCACGAGCACCTTGGGCCGCTGCGTCGTCGCGTTCACCCAGAGCGCGCCCGCGTTGTTCGACTTGTCCTTCTCGCCGTCCAGCACCGTCGCGCTCGCGGTGAAGTGCAGCGGCAAGCTGGCGAAGCGCAAATCTTTGTCCTGCCGCTTTAGCTCGTCCGCGACCAGTTCCTTCACCGCGAAATCAAACTCGACCGTGCGCAAGTGCCTCGCCTCCGTCGTCAGCTCCTTCTCCCACAGCACGCGCTCGCCATGCTTGACCCGCACCGTGAACGTCTTGCCCGCCGCCATGTCGTCCTTCAGCTCCACCGTGCCGCGCACGCGTCCGTCCGCCGCGACGGTGTCGGGGCCTTTGACCGCGAGCACCGCGAGGTCCGGCGGGCGCTGCTGCATCCCGATGCCGACGGGGAAGACCGGCACCCCGCGTGCGCCGAGAAGTTTCGCCAAGTCGGCGGGCGGCTCCCCGGCGTTGTGCTGGCCGTCGCTGAGGAGAATCACCGCCGTGCGCTCGCCCTCGCGCAGCGCCAGCGCGCGCGTCTTCACCGGCTCGGACAAATCCGTGTTCTGGTTCGTCGCCGCGAGCGTGAAGGACTGCGGCGGCTTCGGCGCGTCGCCGCGCTTGCGCTCACCGGGCAACCAGACCGGCTCCGCCTTGCGACCCGCGAGCGCGATGACTTCCAAGTTGTGCTGCGCCGCCAGCCGCTTCGCCACGCCCTCTGAGCTCCCGAGCAACGCCGACTCCAGCCGCTGCCAGCGCGTCTGCGTGTCGAACTTCTGGAGGGCCGCGAGCACGTCCGCATCGCGCTTCTCCGCAACGGCGAGGACGTGGTTCGTGAACGCCGTGCGCAACTCCGACTCGAAGCGCGCGGCGATGGAAGAGAGCTTCGCCAACTCGCGCTCGGTCACGTTCGGGTCGCGGCCCACGGCGGTGTCCGCGAGCTTGCGCGACGGCACGGCGAGTTCCGTGTTCAGCTTGCCGACCTGCCCCGCGATTTGCGGCCACGTCGAGGTGCCCACCTTGCCGAGGAACTCCGTGGCGTTCGCCGTGTTCGTCGCGAAGCCGCGCACGAACTCGTGGAACTGCGGCGCGGGGAGGTTCGGCTTCGCGCGCGCGGCGGTCTCCTGAGCGTTGGCGAGCGCAGACGCGGCAGCGCGGAGGTCGGGGTCGAACTTGTTCGTCGCAAGCCAGCCGAGCTGCTGCGCGATGAAGAGCTTGCGCGGCAGCTCCATCTCCTGGTCCGTGATGCCCATGCTCGCCGAGGCGTCCACAAAGAGCAGGATGCGCGCGACCTCGCCGATGGTGTTGCGATGCCCCAGCACCGGCCCCGTGAGCATCAGCACGAGGAGAAAGACCGCCAGCGCCCGCAACGTCGGTAACACCCACCGCACCGCACCCGCGCGCGCCCGTGTCTCGCGCCAGTAAAGCAGCCACGCCGCCACGGCCAGCCCGAGGCCGACCACGAGGCCGCCCCATAACCGCCAATCTCCAATGAAGCGCAGGTCAGTCATTTTTTAGCCGCGAAAGGGCGCAGAGAACGCAAAGAGGGAAGCCAAGAAGGCGAAGGCTTGGGGGAGCAAGCGGGATTTCGGCGGGTTGCGGAATTCGCTGAGGATGAACTTGCGGATTTGGAACTTGGCGGAGCCGAAGTTGATGAGGACGCCGTGCTCCTGACTGGAGGCGCGCATATAGCCAAGGACTTGGGCGACGTGCTCATCGGCGAGGGTGCGAACAGCCTTCAGCTCGACGATGAGCCGGTTGTCCACCAGCAGGTCGGCGACGAACTCTCCGATGACCGTGCCGTCCTCGTCCCGAACGGTTAGCGGCACCTGGTGCTTCACGTCG
>JAYTIO010000418.1:0-3452 GCA_043731805.1 Pedosphaera sp.
GTGAAACGCGGCGTGCCCAAGGACGACGACGCGAAGGACAAGGCGAAGGAAGCGGTGAAACTCCAAGCACTCATCGAGACGAAGGCGACGGTGCCGCCCACTTACCTGCTGCGGCGCGGCAGCCTGCAAAACCAGGGGCCGGAAGTCCCGCCCGCCGCGCCGCTCGTGCTCACGGTGAACCCGCTGCGTTTCCCCGAGCCAGAGCCGGACGCGAAGTCCTCGGGCCGCCGCCGCACGTTCGCGGAATGGATTGCCGCGCCGGACAACCCGCTCACGTGGCGCGTGCTGGCGAACCGCATCTGGCAGCATCACTTCGGGCGCGGACTGGTCGCGACGCCGAGCAACTTCGGCTTCAACGGCGCGCGGTCCACGCACCCGGAGTTGCTCGACTTCCTCGCGGCCCGGCTCATCGCGGATGGCGGGCGGTGGAAGCCGTTGCACAAGTTGCTGCTGCTGTCGGCGACGTATCGGCAAGTGAGCACGGTTGTGGAGGTGAAGGGAGGAAAGGTTGAACCCTTCAACTCTTCAACCCTTCGCCCCCTCCTCCCGTCAACCCTTGACCCCGACAACACCCTCCTCTGGCACGCGAACCTCCAGCGCCTCTCCGCCGAATCCCTGCGCGACACCATCCTCGCCGTCAGCGGGAAGCTGAACCCGCAACCCGGCGGCCCGGGCATCAAGCCGCGCATCCGCGCCGACCTGCTCACGGCCAGCCAGCGCAACAAGTGGCCCGCGCTCACGACCGAGGGTCCGGCGCAGTGGCGGCGCAGTGTTTACATCTACGTGAAGCGACAGTTGCTCATGCCGATGATGGAGCTCTTCGACGCGCCCACGACCACGGACAGTTGCGCCGAGCGGATGCAGAGCGTCGTGCCCACGCAGGCGCTGGTGCTGATGAACGACGAGTTCGTCGAGGACCACTCGGGCTTCCTCGCGCAGCGCGCCGTGGCCGAGGCGGGCGAGAACTTGGCACGCGTGATTGAGCGGATGCAGGTGCTCGCGTTGGCCAAGCCGGCGGGACCGGAGCGGCTGAAACAGGCGGTGGCCTTCGTGGCAGCGCGCGAGGGTATCTATGCGAAGGAGCCGGCCGCTGCGCAGACGCCGCGCACGCGCGCGCTCGCGGACTTGGCGCATGTGATTTTCAACAGCAGTGAGTTCCTCCACATCGAGTGAGACTTCTGGCCACGCTCATGCAGGACGTCGCCCGCTGAATCAGGGCTACCGGCGGTCGGACTTCTCCAGCTTCCGGAGGCGGGATTCGACTTCCCCGTTCATGGCCTTGAGCAGCTTCTCGGACTTCACCGGGTCGTTGGCAAGTTGCTCCAGCTTGCGCTGATACTTGCCGGCAATGTAGTCGCGGACTTGCTCGCGCGCCGGGCCTGGGGACTCTGGCCCACGCGTCATCGCCGAGAGCCGCGGGGGCGGCTCGGTGGGCTGGAAGTCGTCGGGCAAGGCCGCCAGCAGCCACTCGCCCTGGCCCTCGCGGCGGAACTGCATCCGGAGCGGGAGGCACAGCTCGCGCTCGCCCGTCGTGAGCATCACGCGGTCGTGTTCGATGGTCGTCACGGTGCAGGCCCCCAGCTTGTCGCCGGTCTGCACGGCCTTGCGGAAGCTCGGGCTCGTGCCGTCGAAGAACGCGATGGCCCCGCGCTCGGAACGCATCGTGCCCAGGAGGGCGAAGGCCTCCAGCTCCGGCGGCTTGGGCGGCTTGGGGAGCTTGGGCGTCGCGACTTGGACCGGCGGGTTGGCGCCGCGCTGGGTGTTGAAGACGTTCTGCTGCGCGATGCTGGCGAAGGGTTTGAAACCATCGTCGGCCTTCGGGAGCTTCTCGGGCTTGGGCTTGCTGGCCGCTGCCCCCGGGAGCGCCGCCAAGAGCAACAGCACCAGCCACGCAGCGACGGCGCTGGTCGGACGGAATTTCAACCCGAACTCCGAAGTTGAGCCGCGAAAGGACGCAAAGGAGCCGAGCCGGGGAAGGCTGGGACGGGAAAAATTTCTATCTGAACCATTTTTCTGCCAGTGGCTTGGCTTTGCGCCTTTTCGCGGCCATTCCATTTCGGAGTTCAGGTTCAAAGTGGGCACAGCGGTTTGAGTTCGTAACGCCTGCTGGACGGCGGTGCTGGACGGGAAGTTTCAAGGAGTCTGGAACGAGCGCGCTCGGCGTCCCAGAGCGCGCCCGTGGCTACGGGGCGAGGAGGAATTCCAGCAGGTCGGCGGCTTCCTGGGCGCTGAGCGCGGCGAGGAGGCCTTCGGGCATCGCGGAGAGGGCGGACTCGCGGGTGCTGGCGACTTGCGCCGTCGGCACGCGGCGCTCGGTGCCGTCTTCGAGGCGGAGGAGCAGTTCCGTGGTCGAGCGCTGCTTGAGGAAGCCGGTCAGTTCGGTGTCATCGCGGAGGAGAACGGAGTAGGTGCGGTGCTCGGGGGCGACGAGGAGGTTCGGCTGCGTGATGTGCGTGAGCAGCGTGGCGCGGTCGTATTTGCGGGCGATGTCGGTGAGGTCGGGGCCGTAGTCGCGGCCCTCGCCGTGCGAGCGATGGCAGCGGACGCACTGCCCGCCGGCCTCGGCGAGGAAGACGGTGCGGCCGCGCTTGGCATCGCCGGTCAGGGAAAGGACTTCGTTCGGCGCGAAATCCAAGGCGAGCGTGCGGCGGCGTTGCTCGGGCGGGAGGAAGCGCTGGAAGAGGTCACGGACAAAAGCGTTGGTTGTTTGCCTAGCCAGAGGAGCGAAGACTCCGAAATCCGAACTACGGTCAACGGCTACTCCTAGTGCCATAGTTGAGTGGTCCATGCTGTGGCTGTGGTCGGTCTCCAGAACTTCATACGTGGGAGGCGTAGTGCGATTCGGTGTAGGTCTCGGAAGTTGAGCAATCCAGCTTCGCACCACCCTCACGCCCACCTCATCCACGGTGCGCGAGCCGATGGCGGGCATATGACCGGCACCTTCCGTCGCGATGCGCCAGAGCATCGTGGAACTGTAAGGCTCTCCCGGTGCGATGACACGCGCCTTGAAGAGCCCGAAGTCGCCGCGCGTGGGCTTCACGTCGAGCACGCGCAACTCGGCGAGCTTCTTGTCCACGTTCAAGTGTGCGGGCACGGCACCGCCCGCGCCGTTGCGATGGCACGCGGCGCAGTTGACGTGCAGCCACGAGCGGGCGCGGTCTTCGAGTGGCTGCTTGGCGTCGTTGGGATTGACGAGCCGGGCCTGGCTGGTCGGTGCGTTCGTGGAGTGCATGAGGCCGAGCTTCTCCAGACGGCGGAACTCTCCGTCGGGCGCGGTGGCGTTGAGCTGAAGCCAGTTGAAGCCCACCGTCTCGCCCGACCACGCGTTGTGACAGCGGAGGCATTCCGCGCGGCTGTGGAAGCGCCACGGGATTTCGCGGCGGCCTCCGGGTGCCTTCGCATCGGTCACGGTGTAGAGGTCGTTCGCGCCTTCGCTGGCCACGAGAACGGCG
>JAYTIO010000419.1:0-7028 GCA_043731805.1 Pedosphaera sp.
TGGGCTGACGAAGGAGCAGTCCGGCTGGCTGATGAGCGCGTTCTTCATCTCGTATTCCGTCTGCCAGATTCCCGGCGCGTGGGTCGGGCAACGGTTCGGCGCGCGGCGCGCGTTGCCGGCGTTCGCCATCGTGTGGTCCATCGCCACGGCGGCGACGGCGCTGGGCGGTTTCGTGAACGTCCTCGCGATGCGCGTGGTAAAAGGCGTTTCACAAGCCGGCCTGTTTCCCATCTGCACCGGCGTCGTGGCGAAGTGGTTTCCCAAGACCGGGCAGGCATTCGCGACGGGTGCGCTCGGCAGCTTCATGTCCGTGGGCGGCGCGGTGGGCGCGGCGCTGACGGGCTGGCTCGTGGTGGAGATTGGGTGGCGGTGGATGTTCGTGCTCTACAGTTTGCCGGGGCTGCTGTGGGCGGCGTGGTTCTGGGGTTGGTTCCGCGAGACGCCGAGTGAGCACGGCACGGTGAACGCAGCGGAGCGGGAGCTTATCGAGTCCGCCCGGCCCCTCTCCCCAGCCCTCTCCCCCGATGGGGGCGAGGGAGAAGAAGCTGCGGAGCTGCCCATCGCCCGTGCCGGCGACTGCAAGTCGCCGGCCCCGCCGACTCCCTGGCTCCAACTCCTCACCAGCCCGGCCATGTGGTGCATCTGCGGCCAGCAGTTCTTCCGCGCCGCCGGTTACATGTTCTTCACGAGCTGGTTTGCCACGTATCTTCAGGAAGCGCGCGGCGTGACCATTTTGAAGTCCGGTTTTCTCACGATGCTGCCGCTGCTCGCGGTCGTGGTGGGCAGTCTCGCGGGCGGCGTGATTTCCGACGCGGTCCTCAAGCGCACCGGCAGCCGTCGCCTCGCGCGACGAGGCGTGGCTATCATTTCGCTCGGCCTGTGTGCGATGTTCACCTTGTCCGCCTACTTCTTCGCCGACGCGTTGGCCGCAGTGCTCATCATCAGCGCCGGGTCGTTTTTCGCGGCGGTCGCGGGGCCATGCAGCTACACCATCACGATCGACATGGGCGGCGAGCATGTGCCGACCGTCAACAGCGTGATGAACATGACCGGCAACTTCGGCGCGATGCTCTTCCCGCTGGCCGTGCCGCTGCTGCTGGGCAAGGAGCAGAACTGGAACATCGTTCTCCTGACCTTCGGCGCGCTCTACCTCGGCAGCGCGCTGTGCTGGTGGCTGCTGAAGCCGGACGGCAGCGTGTTTGAACAAGCGCTGGTGCGCGCGAAGTCCGATTCCCAGCCATGACCCAAGTTGAAACTCCGCAAAGCCGCTGCCGCTTCGCCCTGGCGTGGGGCGACATCACGCCGCCCGCGAACATCTATCATCGCATGTGGGGCGCGGCGAAACACGAGCGCGCGACGGGCATCCACCGCCCGCTGCGCGCGACGGTGGCGGTGTTTGAGGCGCTCGCTGGCGGTAGCCGCCAAATCCTCCTCGCCCTCGACCACTGCATCCTCGGTGCGGTGGAGCATGGGCAACTCATCGCGCACATCGCGCAGGCCACGGGGCAACCGAAGGAAAGCATCCTCGTCGTCTTCTCGCACACGCACGGCGCGGGTTTGATGGGGCTGGAACGCGCGGCGTTGCCGGGCGGTGATTTGATTCCCGGCTATCTCCGCAGCATGGCGGAAAGCGCGGCGGGGTTGGTGAAGGAAGCCTTGGCCCAGCTCACGCTCGCCGACATCACTTACGGCAACGGCCGCTGCAATCTCGCCGCGCACCGCGACTTCTGGGACGCGGAGCGCCAGCTCTACGCTTGCGGCTTCAATCCCGCCGTGCACGCAGACGACACCGTGCTCGTCGCGCGCGTGACGGGCAGCGACGGCACACTGCTCGCCAGCGTGGTCAACTACGCGTGCCACCCGACCACGCTCGCGTGGGACAACACGCTCATCAGCCCCGACTACATCGGCGCGCTGCGCGAGGTGGTCGAGCGCGAGACGGGCGCACCGTGCCTCTTCCTGCAAGGCGCGAGCGGCGAGTTGGGACCGGTCGAGGGCTTCGTGGGCGACGTGGCGGTGGCGGACCGCAACGGTCGCCAGCTTGCCTACGCCGCGCTCTCGGCGCTCACCGCGCTGCCGGCGGCCGGCACGCGCTTCCGCTACACCGGCCCCGTCGTCTCCGGCGCGACGCTCGGCGGGTGGGCGCGCGAGCCTTTGCCCGTTGATGAACTCGCGGCGAAGTCAGCGTGGCAAGTCGTGCGGTGGAATGAGCCGCTGCCGTATCGCCCCGGCCAGCCGACAGCGGCACAGGTGGAGACGGAGTTGAAACAGTTCCAAGCCGACGAAGACGCAGCCCGTGCGGCAGGCGACCCGGCCAAGGCCGCCGCTTGCCGCGCAATGGCAGAGCGCAAGCGACGGCTGCTGCACCGGCTCTCGCAATTGCCACCCGGCGAGCAGTTCCCCCTGCAAGTCACGCTCTGGCGCATGGGCGACGCCTTCTGGCTCGGCGTGCAAGGCGAGTTCTACAGCGTGCTCCAGACCGAGCTGCGGCGACGCTTCCCCGGCAAGGCCATCATCGTCGCGACGATTGCGGCGGACTGGGGCGCGTCGTATCTGCCACCGCGCGAGCTTTACGGGACGGGGATTTACCAAGAGACCATCGCGGTCGTCGCGCCGGGGAGTCTGGAGCAGGTCATCGAGGCCGTGGCGCAGCGGATGAAGGATTTTTAGCCACTGATGAAACACGGATTGAACACGGAAGAGGCGAGCGGGGCGCGGCCTTCAGGCCGCAGAAGTGTCAGCCGGCCCAAGGGCCTTTGTGAACTCGACAGCCGTTCGCTCTGCGTGACTTTCTGCGGCGTGAACGCCGCGCTCCTTTCCGTGTTTCTTCCGTATTCAATCCGTGGCTAAAGCAAACTCATGAAAATCAAAAAGATTGAAACCCTCGTCTGCCACGCGCGGATGCGGAACTGGGTGTTTGTGAAGGTCGTCACTGACCAACCGGGACTCATCGGCTGGGGCGAGGCGACGCTGGAGTGGCACACGCGCAGCGTCGTCGGGGCCATCGCGGATATCGCGGAACTGCTCGTGGGCGAGGACCCGACGCGGCCCGAGCACTTGTGGCAGATGATGTATCGGCAGCACTTCTGGCACGGACACGGCATCGTGCGTGCCACGGCCATCGCGGGCATTGACCTCGCGTTGTGGGACATCGTCGGGAAGGTCGCGGGGCTGCCGCTGGCGAAGGTCTTCGGCGGGCCGGTGCGCGACTACGTGCGGACCTACTGCCATCTCGGCGGCGGGCGGATGGAGGATTTTTACGAGACGCCGGTGGACAATGCCAAGCGCTTCGCCGACCTCGCCCTTGCGGCGGTGGCGGACGGCTTCACTGCGTTCAAGAGCATGGCCGTGCCCAGCACCATGCCGATCGAAGGCCAGAAACCGGTGCGTGCCGCCGAAGCCGCCGTGGCCGCGATGCGCGACGCCGTGGGGCCGGACATTGACATCATGGTGGACTGCCACGCGCGCCCGTCGCCCGCGATGGGCCTGAAGTTCGGCAAGGCGCTGGACCCGTATGGCCTCTACTTCTTCGAGGAGCCGTGCTGGCCCGAGTGCGTGGACGGCCTGGCGAAGATCAACGCCGCGTTGACCACTCCGGTGGCGAGTGGCGAGCGCGTGACGAACCTGGAGGCGTTCAAGGAACTCTTCGAGAAGCGCGCCGTGGAAGTCTGCCAGCTCGACCTGACGCATTGCGGCGGCTTTACGGCGGCGCGACGCATCGCGGCGCTGGCGGACGCACATCGCATCGCGCTTGCGCCGCACAATCCGCAGGGGCCGGTGAGCACGGCGGCGTCGCTGGAGTTCGGCTTCTCGCAGCCCGGCTACATCATCTGCGAGACGGTCCACAACGACGTGCCGTGGCGCGCGGACGTGGTGCAGGAGGGTTTCACCGTCGAGAAGAAGGGCCGCATCGTGCGCCCGAACACCAAACCCGGCCTGGGCATCACGATCAACGAGAAGGCCGTGAAGAAGCACCCGTTTCAGCAGGAGATCGTGCTGCGGGAGTTCTCGCGGGATGGAGCCGTGGCGGATTGGTAGCTGTCCATTCGTGAACCGTAGCAGCGGTCTGTGCGCCCCGTTTTGAAGTCGAGTCAGGCCAAGCGAACGGCGGTCGCAGTCCGCCGCTACCGCAGCTTCGGCGTGGCAATTGAACCAGCGAGTGGTTAGAAACAACGCGTGTTCGCCACTGTCCCGCCCAGCCACGCTTCGCCTCGCAAGCGCCTGGCGTTCATGGTGGCGGCGGGGTTGCTGGCCTTGCTGGTCGTGGCGGTGGTGGGTGAGCTCATCCTGCGGGCGAGCGGCTTCAAGCCCTTCGCTGCACACCCAGCGGACATCCGCGTGGAGCCCGGCGGGAAGCTCTTTCGTCCACTGCCGGATGGGGGCTTCGCGCACTGCCCCGGTGCGTTCCAAGTCACCTTGCCTACCGGCTACCAGTTCCGCGTCACGCACGGGACGAACGGTCTGCGGGTCACGCACCCGCCGCTCGCTGTGGACGTGAAGGCACGGCCGGAGCTGTGGATTCTGGGCTGTTCGCTGACGCATGGGTGGTCGCTGAACGACGAGGACACTTACCCGTGGCGCGTGCAGGCGGCGCTGCCGGAGTTCGAGGTGGTGAACGGCGGCGTGTCGGGTTACGGCACATTGCATCAGCGGTTGCAGTTTCAAGAGTTGCTCAAGCAGCGCGGCAAGCCGGCGGTGGTGGTGGTGGCCTACGGGCGGTTCCACGATTTCCGCAACACTTACGTCCGCATCTGGCAGAAGGGCTTCGCGCCCTACAATCGGTTGCCGGACTTGGCCTATCCGTTTGCGCGGCTGAACTCCGCCGACCAACTCAGCTACGACGCCACACCGGCGACCTACGCCGAATGGCCACTGCAACGGCAATCCGCGCTGGTCCATTGGCTCGAGCAGCAGGCGAACGTCGTGCAAGAGGAGTGGGTCGGCAGCCACGAGGTGTCACGCGCGCTGCTGACGAATTGGGCAGCCCTGTGTGCGAAGGAGGGCCTCCCGTTCGTTGTGGCGGGCATCAGCTCGGATGCTGCGCCGATGCTCGAATGGTGTCGCGCCAATCGCCTGCGGGCCGTGGACATCTCCGTGCCGTTGACCGAGCCGGGCAACACCAACGCCCCGCACGACGGCCATCCGAGTGCGAAGGCGAACGAGGTGTATGCGGAGCGGTTGGTGGCGTTCCTGCGCGCGAGCGGGCTGGCGGGTGAGCGCGTTGGAGTGGGCTCGCTCCTCTCACCATTGCTGCAGCCCACCCTTCTTGCGCCAGCAGCTCCGTGAAGCACAATCTTCCGGAACCCGAACTGCGAAATGGAATAGCCACGAAACGGCGCAAAGAGCGCAAAGCCAAGCTGCTGGCAGGCGGGGACGGCTAAGGGCAGTTCCGATTTTAGTCAATTCCAACTCAGTGTCTTTGTGTTCTTTGCGACCTTTCGTGGCTCAACTTCGGAATTCGGGCTGACTCGGCTTCCCCCGTCTTGATCTGCTCTCCGTTGAAAGTTACGGCTCCTTCTCTTCACCACCTAACGCGCCTCGCATCGCTCGTCGGCTTGCTGCTCGGCGGCGTGAGCGGTTTGGCGGCGGCGAAGTTGCCCGCGAAGGTCGCGCTGGAACTGACCCAGACCATGCAGCCGTTCTTTGCGAGGCATTGCCCGAGCTGCCACGGCGAGCTGAAGCAGAAGGGCAATCTGCGCGTGGACACGCTGGAGTGGTTCGCGCAATTCCGCGACGAGCTGCGCGCCCTCAAGGACGGCGACGAGCCCTTGCTCGACCGCAGGATGATTCTCTTCGGCAGCGGCATGAGCTACGGCCACCGCCACGCAAACAGTAACCTACCCATCCTGCTCGCCGGCGGTCACGGCCTCGGCCTCAAGCACGGCCAGCGGCACCTGCGGGGTGAGCAGCACGCCAAGCGGGCCAGGGACGAAAAGCGATAGGCCGCCCCCTGTCCCGGCGCGCGGACGGTCCCCGTCCGCAGCGGCTGCGCCGGCAGCGGAGGCTCCAGGAGTTCCTACACCTCCCGCCGGTCGAGGCCGCTGCGAGCCGGGGCGGCTCGCGCTCCAGGGCAGTGCCCGGCCGCCCGGCATCCCTTTTGCCACTTGCGCCATCCCCGCACACCGCTACCGTCCCGCGCCATGCTTTTGGAATTCACCAAGATGAACGGCGCGGGCAATGACTTCATCCTCGCCGACAACCGCGCCGGCCACCTTCACCTCACGCCGGAACAGGTCACGCGCTTGTGCCAGCGCCAGCGCGGCATCGGGGCGGACGGTCTCATGCTGCTGGTGCCCTGCGCGTCCGGAAAGGCGGATTGGGCGTGGGAGTTTTGGAACAGCGACGGCAGCCGTGCGGAGATGTGCGGCAACGGCGCGCGGTGCTTCGCCCGTTACATCCAAAGGCTCATGGGCACGACCGGCAACCTGACCTTCGAGACGGTTGCCGGTGTCATCACCGCCAGTTTCCAAGGCGAGCGCGTGACGGTGAACCTCACGCCGCCGCACAGCTTGCGCGTCAACGAGCATGTCCCGCTCGCCACCGGCCTCACCGCGATTCACTCGCTCAACACCGGCGTCCCGCACGCCGTAATCTTCGTGCCGGATGCCGACCAGGCGATGGTGAATCAAATCGGGGCCGAGGTCCGCTACCACGCGCACTTCAAGCCCAAGGGCACGAACGTGAACTTCGCGCAGGTGCTCGGGCCGAACCACATTCGCGTGCGCACCTACGAGCGCGGGGTCGAGGGCGAGACGCTGGCCTGCGGCACGGGCGTGAGCGCGGCGGCGATGATTGCGGCGCGCGTGCAAGGCTTCACCTCGCCGGTGAAGGTGCTCGTGCAGGGCGGCGACACCTTGGAGGTCAGCTTTCAGTCCAGCGACGAAGGCTTCGCCGACGTGCGGCTGAATGGCCCGGCGGATTTCTCGTTCACGGGCGAAGTGGAAGTCTGAGTGGTGGAGCGCGGCTGTCCCAGCCGCAGCAAGCCGCGAACTGAAGCAAGGTCTCGAAGGTTCCTTAACCGTCCGTGT
>JAYTIO010000420.1:0-2132 GCA_043731805.1 Pedosphaera sp.
GGGCCGTTTCCTCGCCTTCAACGGCACGAACCGCAGCCGGGTGGCGCGGCTGAACATTGATGGCACGCTGGACACGACCTACAACGCGGGGCTCGGCCCGGACAACGCAATCAACGCCATCGCGTTACAGACCGATGGCCGGCTCGTCATCGCCGGGGACTTCACCTCCGTGGGCGGCACGCTGCGCAGCCGCGTGGCCCGCCTGCTGGCGGACGGCTCGCTCGACGCCACCTTCTCGGTGGGCAGCGGCGCGAACAACTCCATCAACGCCATCGCGCTGCAGGCCGATGGCAAGGTGCTCATCGGTGGTGGCTTCACGAGCTTCAACGGCACCGCCCGCACCCGGATTGCGCGCCTGAACACCAGCGGTTCGCTCGACACCACGTTTAACCCCGGCACGGGCGCGAACGGCTTCGTCAACGCCATCGCAGTTTATCCCGCCAGCAGCACCAACAGTGGCAAGCTCCTCGTCGGCGGTTCCTTCATCACCTTCAACGGGGCTGCGGCCGGTCGCGTGGTGCGCCTCAACGCGGACGGCACGGTGGACTCCACCTTCAGCGGCTTCTCCGGCGCGAACAGCACCGTGGCCTCCATCGCCATTCAGACGAACGGCCAGATCCTCCTCGGCGGTCTGTTCGCCACCATCAATGGCACGTCCCGCTCCCGCATGGCGCGGTTGAATCACGACGGCTCGCTGGAGCCTGGCTTTGCGCCCGTGATGAACGACACGGTTCTCAGTGTGGTGGTGCAGCCCGATGGACGCGTGATTGTGGGCGGGGCTTTCACGGTCGTCGCGGGCGACACGGGGGCACCCCCGTCGCCCGGAATTTTCGTGTCGGCACGCTCGCGCACGGCGAATGTGGTCACGCTCACCACCTCGGCCGGCCACAACCTCGCGCCCGGATCGCAGGTGCGGATTGCCAACGTCAGTTCGGGCAGCGCGCCAGGTTTCGACGGCACCTTCATGGTCATCGCGGTGCCGTCCGCCACGAGCTTCACCTACGGCGCGGGCGGGGCCGATCAGCCCGTGACGGCGGTCAACGGCTCCTTCACGGCGTTGGGCGTGCCGCTCGGGCGCGTCGCCCGCTTCCTGCCTGATGGGCGGCTAGACGACACGTTCACCATCGGCAGCGGCGCGGACAACCTCGTCTACAACGTGCTGGTGCAGGCGGACCGGAAGATTGTGCTGACGGGTGACTTCACCACCTTCAACAGCGCCGCGCGCGGGCGCATCGCTCGGCTCAACGGCGGGCTCGCCACCCCGCCCGCCGATACGGCGGGCTTCTCCGCCGGGCAGTTCTACTCATACCTGACCGTCGCGCCGAACCGGACCTACCAGATTGATTACACGACCGACTTCCGCTCGTGGACGCAGCTCACCACGGTCAACAGTGGTCCGGGCCTCATCGCCTTCATTGACCCCGCCTCGGTGGGCACTGCGGGCCGCTACTATCGCGTGGTCCAACTGCCGTAGCGGCGGCGGGCGGGCCGGGGCCTAAGGCTGGCAGCCCGCCCGGGCGGCACTTGGAATTTCTCCCCAAACTTTTCGGGCTGCGGCATCTTTTCCGTGTGCAAATTCTGGTCATCGGGCTGAACCCTGCTGTGGATGTGGAGTGGCGGGTCGCCTCCGTCCACTGGGATGAGAAGAACGTCGTGCTCGGCGAGCGCCGCTGGGCCGGCGGCAAGTCCGTCAACGTCGCCCGCTGGCTGCGACACCTCGGGGCCCGCGTGAAGCTGCTGGTGCCGCTCGGGGGCGTGACCGGCACCGAGCTGCGGCGGCAGATGCGGGCGGAAGGGGTTCCGTTGCGCGCCGTGCCGCTTCAGGAGCCGACCCGCGCCAATGTCATGGTCACGCAGGCGCACGGGCCGCAGCTTCGCTTCAACCCGCGCGGCCCGAAACTCTCGGCGGACGAATGGCGTGCCTTCTTCCAGGCCGCCGAGGTGGAACTGCGACGGAGCTCGCTGGTCATCCTCTCCGGCGCGTTGTGCCGGGACGCGCGGCCCACGATCTATCGCGACCTCGTCCGGCTCGCGCACCGGCTCGGCGTGCGCGTGGTGTTGGACTGCGACGGTCCGGCCTTCGCCGTCGGCGTGGGGGCGAAGCCGTGGCTCGTGAAGCCCAACGAGTTTGA
>JAYTIO010000421.1:0-9192 GCA_043731805.1 Pedosphaera sp.
CGTGATGTGCTCCGTCGGCACCACCCTCACGCTGCCGGGCATCGCGGGCATCGTGCTCACCGTCGGCATGGCGGTGGACGCGAACGTCCTCATCTACGAGCGCATCCGCGAGGAGCTGGCCAAGGGAAAATCCCTGCGCGGGGCCATCGCCGCCGGCTACGACCGCGCGTTCGGCACCATCTTCGACTCGCACGTCACCACGCTCATCTCCTCCGTCATCCTGATTTACCTCGGCACGGGCGCGGTGAAGGGCTTCGGCGTGACGCTCACCATCGGCGTGGCGTTGAGCCTGTTCACGGCCCTGGTCATCACGCGCCTGATCTTCGACTGGCTACTGAGCCGCAACCTGATCACCGAACTCAAGATGTTGCACGTCATCAAGGCAACGAACCTGGACTTCATGCAGTGGGCCAAGCCCGCGTTCATAGCCTCGTGGCTCATCATCGTCATCGGGTGCGGTTGGGGCCTCTTCGCGCGCGGCAAACAAGTCTTCGGGCCGGACCTCGTCGGCGGCGACGCGATCGTGTTGAGCTTCGCGCAGCGGATCGAGACGGACAAACTCCGCCACGCCGTTGCGGACCTGGAATTTGAATCCAAGGACGGCTCCACCGTGCTGAAGCGCAAGGTCGGCGAGCCGATGATCCAGTATCAGCGGAACAACGCCGCCAACACTGAGACCCTCCGCATCACCGTCCCTGCGCAATCCGGTGAAGCGGTGCGGGCCGGGCTGACCAATGCGTTCCCCGAGGCGAAGTTCGAGCTGAAGCAATCCCGGCAGGTGGGCGCGGTCATCGGCCAGGAAGTCATGCAGAGCGCGTTCTGGGCGGTGATTCTCTCCCTGTTCGGGATTCTCATTTACGTCGCCCTGCGCTACGAGTTCAGCTTCGCCATCGGCGCCGTGATCGCCGTGCTGCATGACGTGCTCATGACCATTGGCATCTACTGCCTCACCTCCCTTTGGAGCGAAGGCCGGCAGTTCAACGCCACCAGCGTCGCCGCGATTCTCACCATCATCGGCTTCTCCATCAACGACACCATCGTCATCTTCGACCGCATCCGCGAAGACCTGAAGCTGGGCGTGCGCGGGACGTTCCTGGAGCTGGTGAACCAGGCGCTCAACCAGACCCTGAGCCGGACCATCATCACCAGCGGCACAGTGTTCCTCGCCACGCTGGTGCTCTACATCTTCGGCGGCGGCGTCATCAACGACTTCGCCTTCATGTTCCTCTGCGGCGTCGTCACCGGCACCTACTCCTCCATCTACATCGCCAGCGCGTTGGTGCTCTGGTGGAACAAAGGCCAGCGCCCCGAGATCGGCGGCAACACGGTGGCGGTGGGCGTGGCGGAGACGGCGGCGGCGCGGGTGGGGTGAGCGGTAGCAGACGGCAAGGGCGCAGGATTGGGATTAAGATTAGGAGCAAGCAAAGGCGACGCTCCTTCGGCTCCTGCTCTTGATGGTAATCTTGATCCTGCTCCTGAACTGAAGTTGGTCGCATATGCTGGCCCTCATCGAAATCACCGCGTGGCACTACGCCGGCTTCATCGCCGCCGTGCTGGTGTTCCTCGCGCTGGACCTCGGGGTCTTCCACCGCGAGGCGCACGTCGTGCAGTTCCGCGAGGCTCTCGGCTGGACCACGCTCTGGTTCGCGATGGCGATGGCCTTCGCCGGCCTCCTCAAGGTGAACCGCCCCCCCGGCGAGGCCATCGAGTTCGTCACCGGCTACATCGTCGAGTTGAGCCTCTCGATGGACAACGTCTTCGTCATCGCGCTCATCTTCGCCTACTTCCGCGTGCCCCTGGCACAGCAGCACCGCGTCCTCTTCTGGGGCATCCTGGGCGCGCTGGTCATGCGCGGCGTGATGATCGGCGCGGGCGCGGCGCTCATCCAGCAGTTCCACTGGCTGCTCTACGTGATGGGCGGCTTCCTCGTTTATACCGGCATCAAGATGCTCTGCGTGGACGACGAGGGCGTGCATCCCGAGCAGAACCTCTTCATCAAGCTGGCGCGAAAATTCTTCCCCGTCACGCAGGCGTTCGATGGCGACCGCTTCGTCACCCGACTCGACGGCCGCACCGCACTCACCCCCTTGGCGCTGGTGCTGGTCATGGTGGAGACCACCGACCTCATCTTCGCCGTGGACTCCATCCCGGCCATCTTCGCCGTCACGCAAAAGCCCTTCATCATTTTCACCTCGAACGTCTTCGCCATCCTCGGCCTGCGCTCGCTCTACTTCGTGCTGGCCGGGGCGATTGGCTTCTTCCGCTACCTCAAGATGGGCCTCTCCATCGTGCTCGTCTTCATCGGGGTGAAGATGCTGCTGGTCATCTGGGCGATTCAAATCCCCTCCGGCGTCTCCCTAGCCATCGTGCTGGGCATCATCCTCCTCTCGATGGCCGCCTCCATCGCGGCTGCCCGCCGCGAAGGCAAACATCTGCCCGACGACAACGCGCCCGCTGAACCACCCGCTCCGGCGGCGAAGTAACCCGGTCACGCTGGGATCCGGCCCGTGCCGGCGATTTGTAGTCGCCGTCCGGGGGAGGTGCAGCAAACCGGTGCCGGCACGCTGGCTCACGACCCCCTCCCTGCCGTTGACAGCCTCGGAAACCTGTCCAGCGTCGGACCAACGCACCAAACCTTGAGGCCCCACCTACCCGCCCATGACAGCCGCCGCTCAGACGCGCTCCGCCCCCGCCGTGAACCCGCGCGCGTTCACCCTGATTGAACTGCTGGTGGTCATCGCCATCATCGCCAGCCTGGCCGGCATCCTCCTCCCGGCCTTGTCGCGCGCCAAGCTCAAGGCCACCACCACGAAGTGCGTTTCCACCCTGCGGCAGCTCGGGATGTCCCAACTGCTCTACGCTTCCAAGCACGACGCGTTGTTCCCCTCCCCGTTCAGCGTCCCCGAAGAGTCGGGATGGGCGCGGATAGGAGCACCCCTCACCCTGCCCTCTCCATGAACTCGGTAGGGCCGACCTGTGGTCGGCCTGGCCATTCCAATCAGACAAACGAGGCGTGCGCAGCGCGGCCCTACTGGGTTCACGGGCTGAAATCACGGCCGGGGGCGGGCGTGGGCTCTCTCCTCGACCGAGGAGGAGCGGGGGAAGTAAGGCCGTTCACAGCGCCCGCAGCACCGCCCGGCACGGCGCGCCGTCGGCTCCAACAATCTTGAGCGGCAGGCAGGCGAGCTCGTAGTGGCCGGGCTTCACCTTCGCGAGGTTCAGACCTTCGATGATCCAGATGGGCTGCTTCGCGCCGAGCATGATCTGGTGGCACTCGACGCCGTCCTTGTTGAAGCCGCCCACGCTGAGGTAGTCCACGCCCACGGTCATCACGCCGCAGTCCACGAGGTATTGCGCGGTGGCCGCCGGGATGTAGATGAAGTCCTCGTCGAAGGTCGAGGTCTTCGCCATGCGCCAGCTCTTCGTCGAGTTGCGGGTCTTGAAGAGCACGCGCTCGCCGCGCTTGAGCTTGTGCGGCTGGAGTTCCGCCACGGTGATGGCGGCCAGGTGCTTCAACTCGATGACACGGCATCGGCCCAGCACGGCGTCGAGGGGCATCGTCTCCATCGTGGGGCCCTTCGCGATGAAGTGGCGCGGGGCGTCCATGTGCGTGCCGGTGTGCGCGCTGAGAGCGAGCTTGGTGAGGTTGCACGGGATGGTCTTGCCGGGCTGGCCGGGGACCGGGTCGCCGAGCTTGACGTGCAGGCTGACGCGGCAGATGGGGTCGCCGGGCCACTGCACCATGCCGTCGCGCATTTCCACGGTGATGTCGATCCAAGGGGAGGGTTTGCTCATAAAATGAAATGTGACATTCAGCCGCGGCCTACTCGGGCAACCTGCATGACGCGGACTTCGTTCGCGAAGTGGTCCAGCCAATAGGTAATCGTGAAGCCCGCCACCAGCTTCACCTGATATTCCCGCTGCGTGCTGGCGGAACGGAAGGAGAAATCATGCGGCTCGTAAGGCTCGGCGGCGAGCCGGTCCAACGCGTCGAGCAACCGCTCGCGCTCGCGTCCCCGAAGTGCCAGCAAGTGGCGGAGGGAATCGCGCTGGAGGGCGAGCTGCCACGGCTGGCTCATAGCCCCTGCGACTGCAACTCCTCGTGGAGTCGCCGAGCTTCCGCAAGCGAGATTTTGTCGCCGGCGTTCATCTCCTCCCAGCGCCGGTCCAGTTCGCGAAAGTGCTCCGGGTTGGTTTGCCCGGCGAGGTGGTCGAGGTAGGCCTGTAGAAAGAAACGCTCCTCACAGGTGGAGTTGTCCACCACGGTCTTCAGCTCGGCAACGCTCATGCGGCTAGGATGCCAGAGGCAGCGGAAGCTTCAACGGCCAACTTTCTGAACCAACGCGATCAGCGCGACCCGGTTACTTCGCGAACGCGATCACGTTCTTGATGCCCGTCGCCTTGCCGGTGAGGAGTTCGCGGAAGTTCTCGATGGGATGGCGAGCGGAGATGACCTTCGCCAACGCTTCGGGCCAGCGCTGCTGGAACTCGCCCAGGTCGCGGATGGCGGCTTGGAAGGCGGCTTTGTCCGCGTTCACCGTGCCGAGGACGACTTGGTTCTTCAGCACGAGGTTGCGCATGAGCTGGTTGCCCGCGAGCTCGAGGTGGCCCTCCGGCGCGGGGATGCCGGTGAAGACGAACACGCCGTTCAGCCCCAGGTGCATCATCACGTCGAAGGAAGTCTTCGCCACGCCCACGGCCTCATAGACGAGGTCAATGTTCCCCACGCGCTCGGCCAGTTGCGCGGGCGTGGTGTCGGTGATGGAGAGGTATTTCGCACCGAAGGACTCCACCAGCGCGGCCTTGGCGTTGGGCTTGGGCGAGCGGGAATAGACGTAGGTGTCGAAGCCATTGAGCACGCAAGTCATCGCGCCGAGGATGCCGATGGGACCGGCCCCGAGCACGACGGCGCGGAGGCCCTTGCCCTTGGGCTGGCCGGGTTCTTCGCATGCCCACGGGAGGCGCTTCTGGATTTCCCAAACTTGCGCGAGGCCCTTCTCGGCAATGGTCAGCGGCTCCGCCAGCACGGCGAAGTCGCGCAGCTCCTTCGGCACGACGACGAAGTTCTTTTCGTCGTCCACGAAGAACTCGGTCATGTAGCCGTGGTGCTGGTTGATGCCGCGCTCGTTGAACTTCCACGTCGCGCAAAAATCCTGCCGGTCCATCTGGCACGGGCGGCACTCCGGGTCCGGGCACGGGCGGCGCACGGAGGGGACGACGAGGTCGCCGACCTGGAGGTGCTGCACGCCGGCCCCGACTTCGATGACTTCGCCGAGCGCTTCGTGGCCCAACACGAGATACTCCGAGCCGGCGGGTGGCGCGCCATAGACGAACGTGCAAATCTCGCGATCCGTGCCGCAGATGCCCACGTCGAGCGTGCGGACCTTGAGCTGGGAGGGGCGGGAAATCTCCGGGTGAGCGTGTTCGACCTGGGCGACCTGGCGTTGGGACGGGACGACGGCCACGGCGCGCATCTTGGGTTGGTTCATGTTCGGTTCGTTCAAACGCGACGGGAGCAACGCGCCGCGGTGGCAGATGATATACGAGCGGAGCGCAGGCGACTCAAGCCCAAGAGTTGACCGGGCCGGTGGCTTGCAGCCGCCGACCCGCTCGGGGACTGCTCTTCCTAGCCCCGAATGGCTCCGCAACAACCCGGGCGGGAGCGGCACACGAATGCTCACCCTCCCGCCCGTTGCCGGTCCACACGGACAAGGAAAACTTGGTAGGGCGCGGCTGTCCCAGCGCGCCGGTTGGGCGTCCAATTGCAACGGGGGCGGCGGGTTGAGGACAACCCGCCCTACCCACTGCGGTGGGTAGGGCGCGGCTGTCCCAGCGCGCCGGTTAGGCGTCCGATTGCAACGGGGGCGGCGGGTTGGGGACAACCCGCCATAGCAACTGGTCAGAGGGTTGTCACCACTTTCACCGCGCTCTCCGTATGCCCGGCAGGATTACTGGTGCGGACGCGGAGGTTCACGGTCTGGTTGGCAGCGAAACCGGTAAGCGTCTGACCAACGATGTTCAAAGCCACGTCGTGGTCGAAGCCGGGGTCCACGCCGACGACCTGCCATTCGAGGCGGCGGCTGGTGGCGTCGTGGCCGCCGCCGGGGACGTAGGTGACGGCGATCGCGCCGCCGGCTTGCGCGGTGGCGTGGTCTATCTGAATGGCCGTGGGCGGGGTGCTGGGCGGGGTGTAGGTAGTCGGGATGTCGCTGCGGATCAGGTCGCCCTCCGGGGTGCCGACGGGGAAGACAATGGTGGCGGCTTCATACCACGCCACGCAGTTGCCGTTGAGCGTGTGGCCTTGGGTGTTGAGCTGCTCGTCAGCGGCGTCCCAAGTCGTCTTCTTAGTGGTGAGGCCTTCGAGGAGGGCCATGGCGGCGAGGCGCTGGGATTTGAAGGTGGCGAGGGTCACGCCGGGGAGCGGGGACCACGCGGGCTCCAGCTTTTCCCACGCGCTCTCCCATTCGAGGGCGTCTTGGAGCTTGCCGGAGCGGCTGGCGGAGTCGTTGTGGAGGCGGTTGGTGACTTCGAGCTTGGCGGGGGTGTCGCGGTAACGGTTCTTGGCCATGCGGACGCTGCGGCCGGCAAGGGAGTGAAGGGTATCAATGGCGGCGTCTGTCTCGCCGCGCTTGGCGAGGTAATCCGCCTCCCCGTCTTGCGCGACTTCCATCTGGGTGACGAAGGAAGTGATAGCGGTGTCCCATTGGGGCAGAGTCATTTCATCCCAAGTCCACGCGGCGGCGATGGAAACTTGCACGGCGCGAGTGGCTTGCGCACGCTGGAGGGTGAAGGGGATGTTATCGGCCATAGGTTTATCCTTTCAGGGGTTGGGTTGGGTGCTCAGGCAAGCAGAATGAAATGAATTGTGACTGCGGCAATGCGGGAGTTGACCGCTGAGGCATGGGATATGGCTGCCGGAACATGGAATGTGCTCGCCGGAATACAGGATATGGCTGCCGGAACACGGGATTTGCTCGCGCCGATAGTGGTATCCTACCTCCGAAGCATGAGACCTAGCCACCGGAATAGGAAAGCTGCTCGCCCGAATAGAAGGTCTGCTCGCCCAAATAGAAGGTCTGCTCGCCCGAATAGGAAACCCAGCCGCAGGAGCGGAGAATCCAAGCGCGGGAAGGCTGCGGTGAGCGGACGGAAGGCCGCTTCCAGTCGGCCGCTGAAGGCATACGGTAGTCCGAACAGCAGTTTGCGGCGCTTGACTACGGTGGAAGGATCGGGCGCTGCCACCGCCGCAGGAGTTTTTGCTATTGGACAGGCGGGAGGGAGGACGGAAGGGCGGGACCGTTACTGGATCACAGGATGCCATACCAAGTGGAGGAATGCCTACTGAGTAGCCACCCCAGTGTCGAGGGAATTCGCTCCCATTCGGCTAATAGTTGGCAGCGACGTAGGGGCGCGTCTCAGTTTCTTGCAACCCGGTGAGGGGGGGCGTGACCATTCTCCCTCGCCCCGGCTTTTCCCATGAACCCGGCGCGTGGCTTGCGAGCCGGGGCGGCTGCCCTTGAACCGGTAGCGGCGGCCGGTCAACGCGGGTGGCGTATGCGCTGGGGCGATGGGCGGCCAAAGTGCGGCGCTCCCAGCGCGCCGCTACCGCCGCTCAGGGGCATAAGTAGCCACGGAGGCTGGGTCCGGGCGGACCGGGCGCGGCGGTTTGCCTGCGCCGCACGGAGGCGGGTGCAAGCCGCGGGCAGGGGGCTTGAAGAAATCTTCCCGGCCTTCGTCAGCCGATGCACATGAAACACACTTCTGCCCTGCCCCGCCTCGCGCGTTCCCTCGCGCTGCTCACTGCCCTCGCCGCCGGGTCCGCCCACGCGGATGTGAAGCTGCCCGTCATCTTCAGCGACCACATGGTCCTCCAGCGCGACCAGAAAGTCCCGGTGTGGGGCTGGGCCGATGAGGGCGAGAAGGTCACGATTGAGTTCGCCGGGCAGAAGGTTGAGACGACGGCGAAAGGCGGTAAGTGGTCCGTCGCCCTGACGCCGCTGAAGGGCAGCAGCACGGGCGCGAAGTTCACCGTCAGCGGGAAGAACAAGGTCGAGTTCAGCGATGTCCTCGTCGGCGAGGTGTGGTTCTGCTCCGGCCAGTCGAACATGGAGTGGGCCGTGGGCCAATCGAAGAACGCGCCGCAAGAAATCGCCGCCGCGAACAACCCGCGCATCCGCCACTTCAAGGTGTCCCATGTCACCACCGTCGAGCCGCAGACCGAGGTGAAGACCGCCGGTGGCTGGCAGCTCACCGCGACGAACACCGTCGGCGGGTTCACGGCGGTGGGTTACTTCTTCGCGCGCGAGATTCAGCAGGAACTGGATGTGCCCATCGGCCTGATCGGTTGCAACTGGGGCGGCACGCGTATCGAGCCGTGGACGCCGCCGATTGGCTTCCAGTCCGTGCCCGCGCTCAAGGCGGACTTCGCGGACAAGCTGGCCACCTTCCCCGCCCGCAACCCGGTGACGATCCCCGAGACCGAGCCGGTGCTGAACGCCGAAGGCAAGCCGGTCTTCGACAAGTTGGGCAAGCCCATGAGCAAGCCGGTGCTCGACGCGCAGGGCAAACAGAAGCAGCGCCCCGTCTTCGATAGGGACGGCAAGCAGGTCATCAACGTCAGCAGTAGCTCGCCCCTCTCCATCTACAACGCCATGGTCCACCCGCTCATCCCCTACGCGATCAAGGGCGCGCTGTGGTATCAGGGCGAGTCCAACAACGGCGAAGGGATGCTTTACTTCGAGAAGAAGCGGGCGCTCATCGGCGGCTGGCGCGCGCTGTGGAAGCAGGGCGATTTCCCGTTCCTCTTCGTCCAGCTCGCGCCCTACCGCTACAACAGCCCGGAGAAACTCCCCGGCATCTGGGAAGCCCAGACCGCCACACTCTCCCTCCCGAACACCGGCATGGCCGTGATCACCGATGTCAGCACCGTGGGCAACATCCACCCGCCCGACAAACAGACGGTCGCGCATCGCCTCGCACTTTGGGCTTTGGCGAAGACTTACAACAAACCTGTCGCCAGCTACGCCAGTCCGCTCTTCGCCACGCTGAAGGTTCAGGGCGACAAGGCCACGGTCTCCTTCACGCACACCGAGGGCGGCCTCAAGTCCCTCAACGGTCAGCCCCTGACGTGGTTCACCCTCGCGGGTGAGGACAAGAAGTTCGTCGAGGCGAAGGCGGAAATTGTCGGCAACA
>JAYTIO010000422.1:0-7273 GCA_043731805.1 Pedosphaera sp.
CTCCGTCCGCGAGGTCGAGGTGCGCATGGTGAAGGCGCAGGACTGGGCGCGGCGCCCGAAGCCGAAGGTGGCCGCCAAGCCGCCCGTGGACATCGCCAGTTCCGTCGAAGTGCCCGCGCGCGTGCGGCTGATGGTGGACCTCATGCACCTCGCGTTGCAGACCGACTCGACGCGCTTCATCACCTTCGCGCTGAACGGCCTCAACGCCGTGCCCATCATTCCGGGCGTCACGCAGGACTGGCATAATCTCTCCCATCACGGCCAAGACCCGGCCAAGCTCACGGAACTGAAGGTGGTAGAGCTTCAGCAGATGAAGCTCTTCGGCGAACTGCTGGCGAAGCTCAAGGGCACACAGGAACAGGGCGGCAGCTTGCTCGACCGCACCATCGTGATGTTCGGCAGCAACCTCGGCAACGCCAGCAGCCACGACAACAAGAACCTGCCCATCCTCGTCGCCGGCGGCGGCTTCCGGCACGGCCAGCACCTCGCGTTCGACCCCAAGAAAAACCCGCCGCTCGCGAATCTCTACGTGCAGTTCCTCCGCCGGCTGGGCGCGGAGGTGAACTCCTTCGGCTCGGGCACCGGGACGATCCCGGGCTTCGAGTTGGCGTAGCTACGCTGCCTTCAGCGCGTGAACCCCTTCGGCATCAGTGCCTGCACCGCCTCGAAGATACGCGTCTCCTGCGTGCCGTCGAAGCGGGCCGGGCGGTTGTAATAGACCATCGCGCCCGCTGCTTCGTAGCCGCCTTCCTCCCACACGCGCCGCGAGGGGATGTAACAGGGCACGTCGTTCGCGTAGCCGTTCACCCAGACGCGCGCGCCGTCGAACTCGCGCTTGATGCGCAGACCATAGTCCACCACCACTTCGCCGGGCAGGAAGACCATCGCGAGGTCGCGCCCGAAGCTCCAGACCTGCACGAGATACGGCAGGCGGTCCGGGAGGGTTTCGCCCTTGGCCAGCTTCGCGAGGGCGAACTGT
The DNA here is from genome assembly GCA_043731805.1 of Pedosphaera sp. GTDB lineage: Bacteria > Verrucomicrobiota > Verrucomicrobiia > Limisphaerales > SXTU01 > SXTU01. The sequence goes on from JAYTIO010000422.1 coordinate 980, forward strand.
GCGCGCAGACCATCGGCCCCGGGTTTCTTCGCCGCCGCTTCCCACTCAGCGCGCGTGGGTAGCTTGTCGAAGGGCAACTGGATGCGCTTCGTGACGCCGGTGAGCGGGCTTTCCAACGGGGTGAATTGGCCGGCCTTCAACAGCCGCTCGACCTCATCCGCCAGCGACTGGCCGTGCTGGTCCGCCAGTTCGTAGGTGCCGCGTGGGTAAGGGTTCTGGTCCGCGCCGCAGCCGATGGCGGTGAGCGCGACGACGCCCGGGTGCGCCTTCTCGATGGCGAGCTGCGCGCTGCCGGCCCAGTCCGCGTGAAACTTGTTCAAGCCGCTGGTGGTGCAGTGGCAGGCGTAGTTCACCAGCACGGCGCGCAGGATGCCGTGGGGCGAAGTCACGCGCAGCAGCGGCAACTCGTGGTCCACGGGGCCAGCGGGGTTTTGTGCGTTCTGGAATCCGGTGGGCGTGGGCTTGCGGCGGTTGCTGGCGAACTTCACCTCGCCCTTCGTCCACGCGAGCGACGCGGGCCGACGGTCGGCGAGGGCGGCGAGGACGAGCAGCTCCAGCTTGTCGGTCAGCTCGCGCGTGTAGCGGTCAATGTTGCGCTGGTGCTCCGGCGGGATGGGCACGCCGAAGATGGTCGGGAGGATGCCGTTGAGCATCGGAGCGGAGTGCGTGTGGCTGGAGCAGAGGGCGAAGCGTTCGCTGGTCACGCGCTTCGCCGCGAGGCGCTGGAGCAGCTCGGTGCGAAGCCACTCGGGCACGCCGCAGTTGTCCACGGTGAGGAGCACGAACGGGCCGTCCGCATCGCCGCCGATGGCGAGGGCCTTGGCGCGGATGCGTTGGGCCACGCCCTCGGACTCGGCGCGCCGCCCGCCATAGCCGTTGAGCCGCACGGCGTATTCCGGCGTGAGGTCCACCTGCGCCACGCCGACGGGGCGCGTGGCACTGGAGGCCGTCGGGGTGTGCGTGCAGGCGGAGTGGCCGACGAGCAGGAGCACGCAAGCGAGGTGGAGGAAGTGGCGGCGGAGCATACACCTATTGTTGGTGGGGGCCGGGCGGGTTGTCAACGTGGGCAGTTGCGCTGGCGCTCACCGCCGCGTTGAGGCAGCATCTTTCGTCAGTCGCCATGAACAGCTCGCCTACAATCCGTTTTGCGGCCGAGTCACCCCGGCACCGACTGCTGCGCGTGCTGCAACCGGACTACCTCCTTGCCTTGCTACGGAGCCGCTCGCGTTGGGTGCTGGCGGGGATTACCCTTTGCGCAAGCCTCGGTATCCACTGGGGGTTGGAGTCACCGACCTATCAGGCTCAGGTGGTGATTGAGGACGAAGAGCTGTGTCCGCACGGTTTACTAGTCGATACCTTTGGCCTGCCCATTGGGACGGATGGACAAATATGTTCTCAGTGCAAACCGAAGGACGCGAAGTAAGTCGTTCGCCGCGCCTTTCGGTTGCCTCCCTCTCCCCCTTCCCCTAAAACCGCCCCATGCAACGCCGCTCGCTCAACCACACCCTCCGCTACTTTTGCCTTTTGCCTTTCGCCTTTTGCCTTGCCGCGCCCGCGCAGTTGCCGCCGGGCGTCACGGATTCGCAGAAGGCCGGGGATGTGCCCACGCCCGCCGCAGAGTCGCTCAAGAAGATTACTTTGCCGCCGGGCTTCCGCGCGCGGCTCTTCGCGGCGGAGCCGCAGGTCATGCAGCCCATCGCGATGGAGTTCGATGACCGCGGGCGGCTCTGGGTGGTCGAGAACTTCTCCTATCCCGCGCTCAAGAAGAACAACGGCGTCACCAACCCCGCGCCCGACCGCATCATCATCTTCACGGACCGCGACGGCACGGGGCGCAGCGTGGAGCGCAAGGTCTTCCTCGACGCGGGCCGCAACGTGACGAGCGTGCTGCCGGGCTTCGGCGGTGTGTGGGTCTTGTCGCTGCCGGACCTGCTCTTCATCCCCGATGCCAACGGCGACGACGTGCCGGACGGCCCGCCGGTGGTGGCCTTGACGGGCTGGAACATTCAGGCGGGGCACAACTTCGTGAACGGCCTCGCGTGGGGGCCCGACGGCTGGCTCTGGGGCCGCCACGGCATCACGCAGAAGTCCACGGTGGGCCGCCCGGGCGCGCCGACGAACGAGTGGGTCACGCTGGATTGCTCGCTCTGGCGCTACCATCCGGTGACGAAGAAGTTCGAGACGGTCTGTCGCGGAACGACGAATCCGTGGGGCTTGGACTGGGATGAGAACGGGCAGGCGTTCTTCTCGAACAACGTCATCGGACATTACTGGCACGTCATCCCCGGCGGGTATTACAAGCGGATGTTTGGCTCGCACGATAACCCGCATCTCTACGAGCTGATGGACAGTTGCTCGGACCACTTGCACTGGGCGGGCGCGAAGTGGAGCGAGGCGCGCGGCGGCGCGGCGCACGATGCCTTGGGCGGCGGTCATTCGCACTGCGGGCTGATGATTTACCAAGGGAATAACTTCCCCGCCGAGTGGCGCGGGCGGGCCTTCATGGGGAACATCCACGGCAACCGCGTGCTCTACGATGTGCCCGCGCGCGCTGGCTCCGGCTACACGGCGAAGCATGGCGATGCCTTCCTGATGGCGAACGACCCGTGGTTCCGCTCGACGGTGCAAATCACCGGTCCCGACGGCGGCGTGTTCATCGCCGACTGGAACGACCTCGGCGAATGCCATGACAGCGACGGCTCGATGCGCAGCAGTGGGCGCATCTACAAGGTCACGTATGGCACGCCGAAGCCGCTGGTGGACTTGAACCTTACGAAGCTCAGTGACGCAGAACTCATCAAGTTGCTGGGCCACTCGAACGAGTGGCAACGCCGTCACGCGCAGCGCGTGCTGCAAGAGCGCACGGCGGCGAGCAAGCTGGTAGCAGGCACCGTGGCGTCGCTGCGGACGCTGCACACTGCGGAGAAGGATATGCCGCGCCAGCTCCGCTTGCTGTGGGCTTTGCACGTTACCGGCGGTGCGGACGAGGCTTTCCTCACGACGCAGCTCGGTCACACGAGCGAGCACGCGCGCTGGTGGGCGGTGCGCTTGCTGACCGAGGACAAGAATGTTTCCCCCGCGCTGCTGGCAAAATTCGTGACGCTGGCGCGGGAGGACAAGTCCGCCTTCGTCCGCCTCGGCCTTTCCTCCGCGCTTCAACGCCTGCCGGTGAACGACCGTTGGGAACTCGCCACCGCCTTGCTCAGTCACGCCGAGGACGCCGCCGACAAAGACCTCCCGCTGCTGACGTGGTATGGCATCGAGCCCGCCGTCGCCGCCGACCAGGCCAAGGCCGCGCTGCTGCTCGCCAAGTGCCAGCAGCCGCAAGTGCGGACGTTCATCACGCGGCGGCTGACGGCGAAGTAGTGGCAGGCTGATTCTTCCCATGCGCGAACACGACAGCGTCTCAAAACGACTCAGGCTGGTAGGGCGCGGCGGCCTCACCGCGCCGCCGATTGTCGGTTGCGTCCTGGTTGTCGACAGCGCGGTGAGGACACCGCGCCCTACCACACGGGCCGCCGCGGTCACGGTCTTGTTGGTTGTTCTCGCCGCGGTCACTTCTTCCGCCTGCGCCCAGAGCTTTGCCACGGACGAGTTTCTCCAAATCCAGCGCGGCGAGTTGCCCATCCTCATCACCGCGCCCCACGGCGGTTCGCTGGCCATCCCCGGCGTGCCCAAGCGCACGGGGCCGGAGGCGGAGTTGAAGAGCGGCAAGTTCGTGACGGGGCAGGACACGCGGACGTTTGAGCTGGCCACGGCGACCGCAAAGCAGGTCCTGGAACTCGCGGGCAAGCCGCCGTATCTCGTGGCCTTCAAGGCCCACCGGCAATACGCGGACGTGAACCGGCCAGCGAAGGAAGGCGTGGAGGATGAGAAAGCGCGGCTCGTGCATGCCGCGTTCCACGGACAGGTGCGGGAGTTTGTGGACGAGCTGCGGAAGAAGTTTCCGCAGGGCGCGCTACTGCTGGACATCCACGGTCAGGCCGCGAGCGCGGAGACGATTTATCGCGGCACGCAGAACGGCACGACGGTGCTGAAGCTGGTGGAGAAGCACGGCGCTGGCGCGCTCACGGGCGAGGCGAGCATCCTCGGCTACCTCGCGGCGAAGGGCATCAAGGTCGAGCCGCCGAACACCCCACCGGGCACGCCGCCGGAGACGCAGGCCTTCGGCGGTGGCTACATCGTGCGCAGCTACGGGAGCCACACCACCAACGGCGTGGACGCCATCCAACTGGAGTTCGGCGCCTCGTTCCGCACGGACGCGCCGAAGCGCGAGGCGACAGCGAAGTTCCTGGCCGAGGCCATCAAGGCTTACACGGAGCAGTATCTCGCGCCTCCCGCGCTCGCGCGGTGAGCGACTTCGGTGGGGCTGTCGCTACGGGTGGCCCTTAGCCACTTACCCGGTTGCGGACACGCGGCCGTCGGTCAAGCTCGCGTCGTGCAGTTCATGCCCATCCTTCGCCTTGCCTCCGTTGGCCGCCCCCCAGCCCGGCTCATGGTTTGGCTGACCGCCGCGGCCGTCGGCCTCGGTTTGTCCGCCCCGGCTCAGGTCACCAACTACGTTGCCCTCACCGGCAGCGACGCGAATCCCGGCACGTTGGCCGCGCCGTGGCGCACCATTCAAAACGCCGCGAACGTGGCGATCGCCGGAACCACGGTGCTGGTGCTGCCCGGCACTTACAGCGAGAAGGTGACGGTGAATGTCTCCGGCTCGGCCGCCGGCGGCTTCATCACCTTCCTCGCGTCCGGCAACGTCACGGTCAGCGGCGCGGGCGTGACCGGATCGAATCTCTTTTATCTCAAGGACCGGCAATACATCCGCCTGCAAGGTTTCGAGCTGCGGGACAACCTCAGCGTGGCCAATGGCTCGGGAGTCCGCATCGAAGGTTCAGGGGATCGCCTCGAAGTGCGCAACTGCCGCATCCACGAGATTCGCGGCACGGATGCGATGGCCATCACGGTTTATGGCACTTCGGTCGCGCCCATTGCCAACCTGGTGATTGATGGCAATGAGATTTACGACTGCGAGCCGGCGGAGAGCGAGACGCTCACGCTGAACGGCAACGTCTCGGGCTTTCAAGTCACGAGCAATTACGTCCACGACGTAAACAACATCGGCCTGGACTTCATTGGTGGCGAGCGGATGTGCCCCGACCCGGCGCAAGACGCCGCCCGCAATGGCGTGGTGCGTTGGAACCGCATCGCCCGGGTGCGCTCGAACTACGGCGGCGGCTACGGCGCGGGCATTTATGTGGATGGCGGGCGGGACATCGTCATCGAGAACAACGTCGTGACCGAGAGTGACCTTGGCCTCGAGGTCGGGGCGGAGAACGCCGGCATCGTCGCCACGAACATCGTGGTGCGGAGCAATGTCCTGTATCGGAATGACAAACCGGGGCTCATCTTTGGTGGCTTCGATGCGACGCGCGGCCGGGTCCGCTTCTGCCAGTTCCTCAACAACACCCTCTGGAACAATGACACGTTGGGCACCGGCGACGGGGAGTTGGTCATCCAGTTCGCCGAGTCGAATGTGGTGCGGAACAACCTCATCTGGGCCAGCCGCCAGAACCGCCTGCTCACCGCTGGAACCGGGAGTGTCGGCAACACGCTCGACTACAACCTCTGGTTCACTGACGGAGCCACCAATGCCGCCGCGTTCCAGTGGAACGGCACGGTCTTCACCGGGTTCGCGAGTTACCGCACGGCGGCGCAGCAGGATGCAAACGCGCGGTTCGCCGACCCCTTGCTGGCCAGTCCGGTGCTGGCCGACTTTCACCTCGCCACGAATTCACCTGCCCGCGATGCCGGCGACCCCGCGTTTGTTTCCGCTGCCGGTGAAACTGACCTGGATGGGCAGCCCCGGCGGTTTGGCGGACGGGTGGACATCGGCGCGGACGAGGTGCCCGTGGCTCCGTTGCTCCACCCCCCGCAGCGTCAGGGCAACGGTCAGTTCCTCATCCGCCTGCTGGGCGAGGCAGGCGTGAATTACGAACTCCAAGTCAGCGCCGACCTCAGCAACTGGTCGTCCTTGGCGACCAACACCACGACCGCCGGCGCGGTGGACTTCACCGACCCAGCCAGCCTGGCTCGACGGAATTACCGCGCGATTGCCCGGCCTTGATGCTGGCCGTGCGGAAGATAGGTTTGCCCGCCTGCGCGTTCTGCCGTTGAATCGCCTGCCCATGGCCGAAGCCACCCGCCAATTTGACTTCCTCATCCTCGGCAGCGGCATCGCGGGGCTGACCTTTGCGCTCAAGGTCGCGCCGCGCGGGCGCGTGGCCATCGTCACCAAGA
>JAYTIO010000423.1:0-7470 GCA_043731805.1 Pedosphaera sp.
CGTTGAAGGTGGCGTTGAGGTTGTCGTGGTCAGGATGGTAGGTGTGGAGGAAGGGGTTCGAGGCATGGTCGTTGTAGTCCATCGTGATGACGTTGGTGAGGCTCTGCCCCTGGGCGAAGTTGCCCGTCGCCAGCCAGCCCAGGTTGGCCTTGCTCCACGGCAGGTGGACGGCACTGATGCGCCGGGCGGAGGCGAGGCGGGTGGGGTCCAGCAGGTTCTCCCGCAAGGTCAGGACATCGTTGGTTTGGGTATCGCTGCCGCTGAAGATGCGTTGGATCAGCCGGATTTCGCTGTTGGTGCCCACATGATAAATGAGCCGGAGCGGGAACGGGCTTTGGACGCGGGTGAGCGAAGTGTCAATGTTGGTCACGGCATACGACGAGACGCCATTGGCCGTGGCGGGTGCGAGCGCCGGCTTGCCATCAGGTCCCATCTGGTAGCTTTTCAAATACGCCCGCACCTGGGTGACACTGGCATTGCCAACCCACAAGCCCGCCGGGGAACTGCGGAGGGCGGAGACGGGCAGGTCCGTTTGCGAGTAGCCAAGGGAATCAGTGAGGCGCAGGACGCCGGCGAAGAGTTCGCCGGGGTTGCCCGGGGTGGCGTTCATCGCCTGCCGGTTGAGGCCCAAGATGATTTCAACATCCGAGCCCGGCTGACCCTGCGGGGCGAGCGTCACGACCTGAGGCGTGGAGAAGTTAGTGAAGGAGTAGGTCAAGTTGGTCAGGTTCCGCGGCCCGCGCAGGAGCAGCGGCGTCAGGCCCACATGGGCCACCTGCCCCGCCGGAGCGGAAGCCGAGGGCAGCAAGGTCGTGGTGACCTGGAGCGTGGCTGCGGTGACGTTGCGCAGACGAATGCTGTATTGCCCCAGCGTGTCCCCAAACCGGATGCCGCTGGGACTCTGCGGGGAGACCAGCACCGGACCGAAGTAGCTGTTGTATTGGTTTCCGGCGCGAATCCAGTAGGCCGTCCCCCGGGTGACGGGGGTGGAGAAGCGGGCGAGCAGTTCGCGAGTTACCGGAGCGGCGTTCGCGGCCTCGCCGCCGGGGTAGTAGAAGATTTGCGACTGGTTTTGCAGCAGCGGCGAGGGGGAGAGAAAGTTGTCAAACACCGGCGGGTTGACCGCCGGCGTGGAGAAGCCGATGAAGTTCACGCCCTGCGCCGTCCAGGTGTTCCTCGGCGGGACCGGCTGGCCGACCAAGTTCCACGTGTAGTTGGCGCCGGAGTTGTTCCGCACGAGGTAGGCGGCGTTGGGGAGCAAGCCGGAAATGGTGGTTGGAATGGTCCCGGAGCGAGTCCAGACCGCCCAATCCACGTTCGAGGGCAAGGGCCGCGAGGGGTCATTGATGAAACGGCCGGGCGCGACCACGGGCTGCCAGAGCCAGACTTCGGAAATGGGATTCGAGGGGTCGGCCCCGACGAGGGTGTCCAGATTGGCGTAGCTGGCATCCACGAAGAGATACACGGAGTTCCAGCCGGGCTTGAGGGTGATGCTCTGCGTGACCCATTGGGCGTGGAGGTTGCCGGCCGTGAAGAGCAGCAAGGCGGCGAGCAGGTGGCGGAGGTGCGTTTTCATGGCTTGCGGTAGAAATACCAAGCGGACTGCGGCGTCAGTTTTTGGAGTGTCGCCACCGGCGAACCGGCGGAAATCCCGCCGAACATCACCAGTTGCGTCCCCGACCAGATGCCCGTGGAACGGCTCCGGGCGAGAGCGCCGGTGGAGGTGTCGAGGGTGCGCCAGCGATTGCGCAGCGGGTCATAGGCGGAACCGGTCGGCAGGGTGCCCGAGGCGTCTTCCCCGCTGAAGAGCAGCATCTCCGACCCGGACCAGACGGCGACGTGGTAGGAGCGCGACGAAGGGGCGCCGGTCGCTGGCAAGGGCGTCCAAGTGTTCCCCGCCGGGTCATAAATCGCGCCGTCACCGAGATTGGCCCCGCCGCTTTGGCCGCCCCAGATGATGAGCTTCGAGCCGGTCCAGACGGCGCTGTGGCCGGTCCGGGCCGAGGGCGCTCCGACCGTGCTCATGGCGGTCCACGCCGTCGGGAGGCCATTGGCATCGCAGGCCAGCCGTGCGCCAGTGGCCAATTCACCCGCATCTCCCATTCCTCCCCAGATAGTCATCGCCGTCCCAGTCCAGACCGCCGTGGCAAAACGCCTTGGCTCCGGCAGCCCAGCCGAGGGGAGCGCCGTCCACGCATCGGCCACCGGGTCGTAGACTCCGCCGGAGTCCGACAGGCCCAACAGCCCGGTGGAATTCAGCCCACCAAAGACCACCATCCGCCCCCCGTTCCAGACCGCCACATGGCCGGAGCGCTTGGCCGGGGCGTTGTTGGCGCTCACAGCCGTCCAAGTCCCGGCGGTCAGGTTGTAGCGCCCATGATCGGTGGAAGCCCCGGCCGTGCCGGACCCGCCCCAGATGATCATCTCCGTCCCGGTCCAAACCGCCGTGTGGGCGGCCCGGGCGGTGGGAGCTTGGAAGGTCGCAATCGCCAGCCACTGGTCCGTGGTCGGATTGTAAGCTGCGCCGCCCGCCGAGTAAGCGTTTCCCCCGCCCAAATCGCCGCCCCAGACCAGTAACTGCTGACCGGTCCAGACCGCAGAATGACTCGAACGCGCCGTCGGCACGCCGGTGGCCGAACCATTGACCCAGGGCGGGCTCGGGACCGTGTGGAACAACTGCAATCCCGAGGCCAGATAACCGGCATCCGCCGGATCCGCCGAGACCACGGCCACCCCCGTCGGAATACTGCCCGGGCTGCCGTTCGTGAGGGCGGCGAACTGGGTGTTGAGCGTGGCGAGTTGATTACTAAGCGCGGTGGTCTGCGCCGTGAAATGATTGCTCAGCGCAGTGGTCTGGGTGGCCAACTGGCCGGCCAACTGAGTGGTGAGCGTGTCCACACGATTGCTGAGGGCTCCCACCGCTGCCGGAGTGGTGGCGAAAGTGGCGTAGGGCGTGGCGTTGATCGCCGTGCGGGGCAGCAGGATGTTGTAGGCGGAGGAGGAACCGTTCGTGCGCATCCCGATCTCCAGCCAGCGGGGCGTTCCATCGAAGGCCGCCGCGCCAAAATCGAGCACCGTCGTGAACAGACCGTTGGTAACTCCGAGCGGCGCCACGACATTGGGCGTGGCAACCGAATTCCCCGCCACCGCGCTGTCCTTAAGCGTGAAGGTCACGTCATACGAGCCATAGACCGGACTTCCGCCCGAAGTTAACCGGCCCTGAAACGTGAAAGCGGTGCCCTGTGCCCGGCCCTCAGACACCCCGCCCGAAAGCAGGCAGAGCGCGCCGAACAGCGGTAAAATCACGCCGTTCATCCATGATCCTGAGACCCGCCAACCACGTGGCCGGCAACTGTTTTGAAAAGAGGCGATGCGTGGCGACGGCATAAATCAGCGCAGGATGAAATCAGGCAAAGCGAAGGTCCGATCCAACTCCGCCGACAAACTGCACAACGCTCGAACCAAAGGTCGGACCATCGCGGGGTAAAATTGGGAATAATGCAACTCGGGTCGCGCGGAAACCTTAACTGCTCCAACGCCAATAGCTTGGTGAACCGCAGCCAAATCTTTGGCGTGAATGCGGTTTACTCTCATGAAAAAAATCAGAAGGAATTTCACGTCATTCACATCGAACGGTTTTCATTCGCCTGCCTATTATTTCAGATGCCTGTAAAAGGTGCAAGTTTTTCCGGATGCGAGCGGGTGTTTCGAAATTCTTCTCAACAGGGCTGAGGCCGAGCACGTGGTAGGGTGCAATTACCAGCGCGGGTTCTTGATTGTGGCTGCTCGGCTGACGCATTGCGATTAGCTCTCCGTCTTTGGACACGGCGCTCATTAACAGGTTTTTGAAAAACGGGTAATTTCCAAAGCTGTGACCTCCGTTATGTTGCTCGCCATACTCCTGTAGCGGGGTGTCGGATCAGGTTTTCACCGTTGCCGGACACGCCTCAGGTTCCGGCGGCCCGCTTAGGCGGTCGCCAAGCTCGTCGGTCGTGGCGGACTACCCAGCAGCTTGGCCATCTGCACCAAATAGCGGTTCCCCGCTGTTTCCGGTGGAATGACAGATAACCTCGGGACTGCGTCCCTCCGCCGAAGCCGACCGGCCTACGCTCATTCGCCGCCTGTCCTTCGACCTCCTCGGCCTGCCGCCCAAGCCGGAGGAAGTCCGCGCGTTTCTCGCCGATACTTCGCCCGCCGCCTACGCGAGGCGCGTGGACCGCCTTGCTCGCCTCGCCGCACTTCGGCGAGCGTTGGGGTCGCCACTGGCTCGACCTCCCGCAGCACCGCCATCCACTCAGCGTTCGTCTTGTAGGGATGTTTGTATTTCTTGGCGTAGCCCATCACGGACCAGACGCCCCCCTTGCCTTTCGCATTGGCGCGCGGTTTTCCAGCGGCCGCTTTGGCCGGCAGCTTGTCCAGCATCCCCAGCACGGTCTTGGCCTAGGCCTCATCGAGAGTCTTCACCTTTTCGATCAACTGTTCTGTGGCGCTCATGGCAGCAGGCTAGTTCAAGATTCACCGTCCGACAATCGCGCGATCAGTCACGCGTGAAAAACTCATCGAGGTTCAGTAGCACCCGGCCCAGCGCGACGAGCGTGGCCTGCTCGGCGACTTCGGCCTCGGGCTGGGGCGCGGGGATGGACTTCTCGTTCGCGTTGTTGAAGAAGGCGAAGAGGGAATCGAACTCGCGCTGCGTGAAGGGGTCGTATTTGTGCGAGTGGCACTCGGCGCAGCCCAGCGTCGTGCCCAGCCACACGGCGGCGGTGGTGCTCAGGCGGTCCACGACGGCCTTGCAGCGGAACTCCTCCTGGTCGGTGCCGCCCTCGGTGTTGGTGAGCGCCTGGCGGTGGAAGCCGGTGGCAAATTTTTGCGCGTGGGTTGCGTTCGGCAAGAGGTCGCCGGCGAGCTGCTGGAGACTGAACTGGTCGAAGGGCAGGTCGCTGTTGATGGCGGCGATGACCCAGTCGCGATAGGCGTAGGCGAAGGGGCGAGGCTTGTCCTTCTCGCAGCCATCGCTGTCCGCGTAGCGCGCGAGGAAGAGAAAGACTGATGGCGTGGGTCGTGGACACCTGCTTGCTGATCGATGTCGCGGAGGAAGACCCGGTGTTCTCCCGCGCTTCGGGTGAACTGCTGGCGACGAAGGAAGGCGAAGGTTTGGTTGCGTGTCCGGTGACGCTTGTTGAGCTGGGGCCAATGTTCGGGGGTGCCTGGGAGAACCTGGAGGAGTTTCTACATCCGATCGGCGTTCAGTGGGCTGAACCTTGGACAAGTCGCGATACAGCGATCGCCTTCCACGCATGGAACGTCGCGGGGCAACGGAAGCGGCAGAGCAAGGTCAAGCTGCGTCCTGTCGCCGACGTCCTCATCGGTGCCTTCGCGCTGCGCTTCGACGGCTTGCTCACGCGAAATGCTGCTGACTTCAAAACTCTTTTCCCGACCTTGAACCTCATCGAGCCATGAACCTCCGCCCCGACCTCTCCCCGTCCACACTTGCCCAACTCACCCGCCGCGACTTCCTCGCCAGCACCGGCATGGGCACGCTCGCGCTGGCGTCGCTGCTGGCGGAGCAGGGTTACGCCGCGCCGTCCACCGACCCGCTGGCCGCCCGCGCGTCGCGCTTCGCCCCGCGTGCGAAGAACTGCATCCTCATCTACTTCGAGGGCGAGCCCAGCCCTCTCAACCTCTTCGACCCGAAGCCGAAACTCAACGAGCTAACCGGCCAGAAACTGCCCGACTCGATGTTGGAGAAGGTGCGTTTCGCGTTCATCAAGAAGGAAGGCGGGCGGCTCATGGGCACGCCGCGCAAGTTCACCCCGCACGTCAGTGCGGCATGGAGTTAAGCGACCTACTGCCGCACATCGGCTCCATCGCGGACGAGGTCTGCCTCGTGCGTTCAATGAACACGACGCAGTTCAACCACCACCCCGGCCAGCTCATGTTGAACTGCGGCTCGCCGCTGTTCGGCCGCCCGACGCTCGGCTCGTGGCTCACCTACGGTCTCGGCAATGAGTCGCGCGACCGGCCGGCTTACGTCGTGTTGCACGCAGGACGCGGCTCCAGCGCGAGCGCGAGCGCGTGGTCGAGCGACTTCTTGCCCAGCGCTTACGCGGGCGTGCTCTTCCGCAACCAAGGCGACCCCGTGCTGAACCTCGGCAACCCGCCCGGCTTCACGCCCGGGATGCAGCCCCTCGGCCTCGACGCTATCGGCGACCTGAACCGTCTCCGCCACCAGCACGTCGCCGACCCGGAGATCGCCTCGCGCATCGGAGCCTACGAACTCGCAGGCCGGATGCAGACGACGACGCCGGAGCTGATGGACTTGAGCAAGGAATCGCAGGCCACGCTCGAGATGTATGGCGTCGGGCGGAAGTCCCGCGAGAACCCCGGCGGGCGCGGCGGCGGAACGGAGACTTACTCGACCTTCGCGCGGAACTGCGTGCTCGCTCGCCGGATGGTCGAGCGCGGCGTGCGCTTCGTCACGGTGCTGCACGCGTCGTGGGATCATCACAGCAATCTCAACCAGGAACTCCCCTGCTGCGCCGGCATGGCGGATCAGCCCATCGCCGCGCGCGTGCGAGACCTCAAGCAGCGCGGGATGCTCGACGACACGATGGTCATCTGGGCGAGCGAGTTTGGTCGCACGCCGTTGGGCGAGAATCGCGGCGGCTCTGACAAAGTCACAGGCCGTGACCATCACCCGTTCGCCTTCTCCATGTGGCTCGCGGGCGGCGGCATCAAGGGTGGCCAGGTCATCGGCGAGACGGATGAAATCGGCTGGGGCATCGTGCGCGACCCGGTGTCAGTGCCGGACCTCCACGCGACGGTGCTGAAGCAATTCGGCTTCGACCACGAGCGGCTGACCTACCGATCCCAAGGGCTGGCCTTCAAACTCACCGGCTTCGAGAGCGCGAAGGTTGTGAGCAAGATGCTGGCTTGAAGCGCGGGCCGTTCAGGAGTTGTAGCGGCGCTCTGTGAGCGCCGACCGGACCGCCAATTGCCCAAACTCAGCGGTCACAGACCGCCGCTACAGCGGGGGCTAGCGCCGCTTCTTGCGCGCGCCGAAGAAGTAGCCGCCACCGATGCGCGCCATCTGCACCTTGCGCTCGTGGGGCTTGGCCGCGCCGGGCTTGTCGGCCTCGAAGAGCGCGGTGTAGCGGTAGTTGAAGTCAGGGAGTTTCTCGCGGGGAATCGCCTTGCCGATGTAGCGCTCGATGGAGAAGACGTGCATGGCATCCTCGGCGACCATGATGGTGAAAGCGTCGCCGGAGTTTTCCGCGCGGCCGGTGCGGCCGATGCGGTGGACGTAATCCTCCGGGTGCTGCGGCACGTCGTAGTTGATGACGTGGCTGACCTTGGCGATGTCTAGGCCGCGCGCCGCGATGTCGGTGGCGACGAGCACTTCGTATTTGCCCTTGCGGAAGCCTTCGAGCGCCTGCTCGCGTTCGGCCTGCGTGCGGTTGGAGTGGAGGA
>JAYTIO010000424.1:0-3350 GCA_043731805.1 Pedosphaera sp.
GACGCGCCGCAATCGGTTGCCGTGACGTCATCGGGCCAGTCCCTCAGTCACTCTGGATGAGTGTCCGCTTCGCAGCGAACGGGCGAGAAAGTGGCAGGCGGGCCTGCGGGGTGTCAACGGATTTTCCCGGCCGACTCACGCGATGGGCGCAACCGAGAACGCTCACTTGGAGCGGTTAATCTTGAAGCTGGAGACGCTGCCCTTGGACGGGGTTGCGTTCCATTCCGGCAGGCTGGTCTTGGGTGCGGCGGCGGGGGCCATGAGGGCGAGTTGCTCCACTTGGTGCATCATGGAGGAGAGGTTCACGTTGGCCTTGGAGAGCTCGAACTGCGCCTTCTTCAACTCGGATTCCAGCCCTTGCAGGCGGGTCTTGAAGATGACCGCGACATACACGCCGAGGAAGAGAATCAGACCCGAGATAACCGTGCTGACGAAGGCGAGGACCATCAGTCCACCGCTGCTGTCGCCGCCGGATCGGGCGGCGGGCGCGGGGGCTGACTCCCGCGCGCGGGGCAGCGCTTCCGGCTCACGCGTCCGCACGGGCTCGGCGAACGAGCTGCCGGGGGTGGGGTCCGCGCCAGCGGGCGGGAGCTTGAAAAGGTCGGGCGTGGGTGTAGCGGGGACGGCTTCCTTCGTCGCCATCGGCGCGGACGGCGCGGTGAAGGGCGGCAGACTCGGTTCCTTCGCGGTGGCGGTGGGTTTGCTGAACGCGGGCGGGGGCGACAACTCGGCCGCCTTGCCCGGCGGGGGCAGCGTGGGCGTGGCCGGCAGCGGCTCCCGTTCCCGCAGGGCGCTGGCGGGGTTCAAACTGGTGGAAGCCTCCGGCGGGGCAGGGGTGAAGGCGGGTTCTTTGCCCGTGTAGGACAGCGGCACAAAGGTGCCGGGGGCCGGCTTGGCCGGCGTGAATCCAGTGGCTGCGGCGGTCATGGGGGACTTCTCCGGCCCAGCGGTGAACGCGGTTGGGGCGGCGGGCGCGGGGCGACCGCCTTGACCGAGGTGTTGTTTCGCCAACTCGTGGCCCTGAGCGGCTGCCTTCTCGATCCACACCCGGCCTTCCACCTCGTTGCGCTCCGTGCCTTCGCCGGCGAGGAGGGCGCGACCGTAGTCGAACTGCGCACTCGGGAAATTCTGCACCGCAGCTTGGCGGATGAATCTCGTCGCCGTCTTCAAATCCTGTTCCACCCCCTCACCCAATTGGTAGAGCCGCCCCAACAAGAACTGGGCGCGCGCATCATCCCCGGGAGGATACGCCGCCTTCCGCAGCCACGAAGCCGCCTCGACGATGTTCTTCTCGATGCCGTTGCCGTTGATGTAGGCCAACCCGACGTTGCACTGGGAACGCGCGTCGTCCTGCTCCGCCGCCTTGCGGAACCACTCGAAGGCTTTCTTGGCGTCCCGGGGCACGCCTTCGCCCTTCAGGTAGCAGAGGGCGACGTTGTATTGCGCGTCGGGCAAGCCCTGCTGCGCGGCCAGTTCATACCACTTCACCGCCTCGCGGAGGTCAGCGGTCACGCCGTCGCCCTGATCGTAAAGGGTGCCCAAGACATACTGCGCCCGCGCGTCCCGCTGCATCGCGGCCGCGCGCACCCAGCGGGCGCCTTCCGGCAAGTCCTGCTTGACGCCCTCACCGCCGAGGTAGGCGTGGCCGAGGAGCCGTTGGGCGATGACATCTCCTCTCTCCGCCGCCGCGCGGAGTTCGGCGAAGGAGCGGATGGTCGGAGCGGCGCCCGGCAGCAGCGACGAGGCCGCCCCGGCGTTGAGTTGGAGCCACAGCGCGGCGAGTGCCAAGCTGAGGCGGACTAGCCGCGAGCCCAGTGGGAAAGGCATGAAAAACTTGGTCATATGACGAAGCCGGCCCGCGTTCACACCTGCCAGTGGGAGAACTCTGCGGGCCAAGCCCACGCATCGTGGAAGTCGTCATTGGCAGTGTCAAGGTCGCGCTTGCGCGGCGCGGCGCGGTGGCTACGCTCGCCCCATGCGCCCCCTGTTTCTCGCTCCGCTGGCCTTGCTCCCGCTCGTTACCTCCCTTGCCCATTCAGCCGAACCGCTGCCCGGCACGCAGCCGCTCACGCGCCCGGGCGACCTCTCTGCACAGATGGTTGCGGGCCTCCACCAGTTCCTCCTGCGCGAGACGGAGAACTCGGTCGCCGCCCGCGTGCCACTCTGGCAGCGCGACCACAGTTCGCCGGAGGCTTACGCCCAGTCCGTCGCGCCGAACCGCCAGCACCTCGCCCAGATCCTCGGCGTCGTGGACCCCCGCCTTCCCTTCCAGGCGCTGGAGCACATCGCCTCCACGCGCGCCTCCGCCGTCGTCGCCGAGACGCCGCAGTTCACCGTGTATGCCGTGCGCTGGCCGGTGCTGGAAGGCGTCACGGGCGAAGGGCTGTGGCTCGAGCCGAAGGCCCCCGTCCGCGCGCAAGTCATCGCTTTGCCGGACGCCGACCAGACGCCGGAGCAACTCGCGGGCGTCGTGCCGGGCCAGGCCGCGTGGGCGCGCTCGCTCGCGGCGGCGGGCTGCCGCGTGGTCATCCCGACGCTGGTTGACCGGCGCGACGAGTGGTCCGGCAACCCGCGCATCCGCTTCACGAACCAGCCGCATCGCGAATGGATTTACCGCCAAGCCTTCATACTGGGCCGCACCGTCATCGGCTACGAAGTGCAGAAGGTCCTCGCGCTCGTGGACTGGTTGGAGGGGGAGCGGTCAGCCGCCAGCGGTCAGCCGTCAGCGAAGGGGCCGACCCTCGTGGCCGGCTACGGCGAGGGTGGTTTGCTGGCGCTCCACGCCGCCGCGCTCGACACCCGCCTCTCCGCCGCGCTCGTCAGCGGCTACTTCGACTCGCGCCAAGCCCTGTGGAAGGAACCCATTTACCGCAACGTCTTCGGCTTCCTCCGCGAGTTCGGCGATGCGGAACTCGCCAGCCTCATTCACCCCCGCAAGCTCCTCATCGAGCACAGCTCGGTGCCGGACATCAAAGGCCCGCCGGCGGCGCGGGCAGGTCGCAGCGCGGGGGCGGCTCCCGGGCAGTGGGGTTTGCCGGACTTGGCCTCGGTCCAGGCGGAGGTCGCCCGCGCGGGGCAGCTCACCGGGCAGGCGCCCGAGTTGTTTCACGGCAATGGCGGAGCCACCACCGGCCCCGGCTCCCCCCGCGCCCTCGAAGCGTTGCTCCAGGCCGGCGCCGCGCATACCCGCGTGGACTTCCCACCCGAGCAACCGCTCGGCGACCGGCGCAAAGACTTCAGCCCCGACGACCGCCAGCGGCGCCAGGTGAAGGAGTTGGAGCACTTCACGCAGCACCTCCTGCGCGGGGCGACCTACACGCGCGACGCGACCTTCTGGGCGAAGACCAAGG
>JAYTIO010000425.1:0-1696 GCA_043731805.1 Pedosphaera sp.
GACGTGAGGAGGCGGACTTTCGCGAATCAACGCCCCAAATCCGCCTCCTCACGTCGGCGGCTACGAGTCATCGCCAGGCGGGGCTGGCTCCGCATCCGTCTTGGCGGCGTCGCGTTCAAGGAACTGCACCACCTTCCAGAAGGCCAAGCCCACGACGCTCAAGGCCAGCACCGCCCACACGGTGCCCGCGGCCACGTCGTGCTGGCGCTCGGTGGAAGCGCCGCGCGTGGCCAGCACAAAGCCCAGCAGCGTGCCCACGGTCAGCAGCAGCGTGAAGCCCGCCGCCAGCTTCACCGGCGGTGGCCGCCCCTCGGCCACCGCGCGGAAGAACGCCCGCTCCGCCACATACCACGCTCCGCCCGCCACGGCGGCGAACGCCAGCAACGTCCAGAGAGAGAACTCGAACCGCAGCGTCGGGTTGACCGACTTGAGGGACGCGAGAATGGCGGCGGTCAGGCCCAGGCAGCCGGCACCGCTGTATTGCACGAGGCGAAGGAAGTCGTGTTCGGATTTCGGACTGGGCGGCGGCACGGGTTGAACGTAGCGCGCGAGCGGTCCCCGACCAAGCTCCGCGTGCCTCCCCCCCGCTTCTCGCTCTTCAACTCAGAAAATATCCCGTAACCTCCGCCTCGCCCTGCCTCATGCAGAAGCGTCATGAACCAACCGCCTGCCCCCGCCACCTGCCCGCAGTGCCACGCCGCCTTGCCCGCCGACGCCCCGCAAGGCCTCTGCCCCGCCTGCCTCCTCGCCGCCGTCGCTGAACCCACCGAGGCCGGCAGCGCTCCCGCTCCGCGCACCCCGCCGCCCACCCGTGACCAAGTCGCCGCCGCCTTCCCGCAACTCGAAATCCTCGAACTCATCGGCGCCGGCGGCATGGGCTACGTCTTCAAGGCCCGCCAGCCCAAGCTCGATCGCCTCGTCGCCCTCAAACTCCTCCCGCCCCACCTCGGCACCGACCCCGCCTTCGCCACCCGTTTCGAGCGCGAAGGCCGCCTCCTCGCCCGCCTCAGCCACCCCAACATCGTCGCCGTCCACGACTTCGGCTTCGTGCCCTCCCCCCAGACCCCAGACGCCATCCCCCATCCCCCGTTTTACTATCTGCTGATGGAATACGTGGACGGCGCGAACCTCCGCCAAGCCCTCCGCGCCGGCCGCTTCACCCCCGCCCAAGCCCTCGCCGTCGTCCCGAAAATTTGCGAAGCCCTCCAGTTCGCCCACGACCAAGGCATCCTCCACCGCGACATCAAGCCCGAGAACATCCTCCTCGACGCCAAGGGCCGCGTGAAGCTCGTGGACTTCGGCATCGCCAAACTCATCGGCCCCGACTCGGTAGGGCGAGACTCCGTCGAGCCTCCTCCCACGGTAGGGCGAGACTCCGTCGAGCCGTCGAGCGCAGCGAGCAGCTCGGGCGACACCAACCCCAGCCAAGCAGCTCGCTTCGCTCGCGCCTCCGCCGTCGGCAGATGGGGTTCGACGGAGTCTCACCCTACCCGCCACGCCGCCCTCACCTCCGCCACCGCCGCCCTGGGCACGCCCAGCTACATGGCCCCCGAGCAACGCGACCATCCCGCCGAAGTGGACCACCGCGCGGACATCTACAGCCTCGGCGTCGTCTTCTACGAAATGCTTTTCAAATCGGAGCCAATGCTTCCAATCTTTGGGATTTAATTACCGTGCCCTTAGCAACAAGACCGCC
>JAYTIO010000426.1:0-3837 GCA_043731805.1 Pedosphaera sp.
GTGCCGGCGCGAACCAAGCCATCGATGTTCGGCGTCTTGATGTGGGCGTTGCCGTGGGCGGCGATCGTGTCAGCCCGCTGGTCGTCGGCGAACAGGAAGAGGATGTTGGGGCGCTCCGCCGCAAAGGCCGTCGCGCTGAAAGCAAGGGCGAAGAGGAAGGTGAGTTTCATGGTGGGGTCAGTCGTTCTTTTTCTTGCCGGGTTTCTTTGCGCCCTTGGTGGCGGGGTTCAGGTAGGCCTTGTAGGCCCAGTAGTCTTTCCATTGCGGGAGCCATTTTTGGTAACGCTCCGCGTCGAACCAGTTGATGGATTCCGGGTCGGGCGGGGTGACTTTGCCTTCGGGGTAATCCTTGCCCGCGAAGCTGGCATCCACGCTGTCATTGAAGAGCAGGAGCTGCTTTTTCAGCTTCTCGAACACCTCCGGCTGCGCGGCGCTGAGATCCTTTGTTTCATTCGGGTCGGCTTCGAGATCGTAAAGCTCGAACGGGCCTTTCCTCAGGTCGTTGGCGAGCAGCTTGTGGCGGTTGTCCACGAGTGCGGTCTTCGCGCCGAAGCGAAAGCCGATGGGCTGTGCACGCGGGCCGGTCTCGCCGGTGAAGAGCGGCTTCAGACTCACGCCATCCACGGGCTGGATGAAGGAACTGGCGGGCAGGCCCACGATGTCCGCGACCGTGGGAAAGAGGTCCATCGTGCTGGCAGGATGGCTGGTGATGCGGGGCTTGATGACGGCGGGCCATTCCATGATGCCGGGCACCCGCAGACCGCCTTCATAGACCTGGCCCTTGTTGCCGCGCAGCCCGCCGGTGGTGCCCGGTTTGATTTCGGGCAGGCCGCCGTTGTCGCTGTTGAAGACGAGCAGTGTGTTTTGGGCGAGGCCGAAGTCCCGCAGCTGCTTGCGCAGCGTGCCCATGCTGCGGTCCATGGCGACGAGTTCGCCGTGGTGATTCGCGGAGGCTTCATTGAGCTGCGCGAAGGGCGCCTTGTCTGCATCGCTGGCGCGGAAGGGCGAGTGCGGCGTGCCATACCAGATGACGGTGAACATCGGCTTCCCGCTGGCGCGGTGCTTTTCGAGGAACTTCACCGCCTCGCCGACGATGAGTTCGGAGGAATCGCCCTTGAGTTGTTCGGGCACACCGTTGCGACCGAGCCAGGGATCCATGTCGATGAAGTTCGTGGCGGAGACCCATTCATCGAAACCGAATGCGCCGGGGTTGCGCGGGTCGTCGGCCAGCACGGGTGCCCCCGGACCTTTGTAGCCGTTGAGGTGCCACTTGCCAAAGTGCGCCGTGAGATAGCCCGCGCCCTTGAGCGCCTGCGCGATGGTCTTCTCCTGCAACCGCAGCGCATAGCCATGGGTGAGCACGCCGGCGCGTTCATTCGACCGGCCGGTGAGCACGCTCGCACGGGTGGGTGAGCAGACGGGATTGCCCGCGTAGAACCGCTCGAACCGCAGCCCGTTCGCAGCCATCGCATCCAGGTTTGGGGTCTTGAGCACCGGATGTCCGCGATAACCGGTCTGCCCCCAGCCCATGTCATCGGCCATGACGAAGATGATGTTCGGCTTCGAGTCGGCGGCACTGGCAAGGCCGGTGAGCATCCAGAAGGCAAGGAGCGTGAGCAGGGATTTCATAGAGGGAACTGTCGGGCGGTTGCCGGTTATTCCGGGATCTCCTTTCGTCCGGGGCGCTGCTTGGCGGTTTTTGAACTGCCGTTCGAGTTCGGCGGGGCGAAGGTCATGGTTTAGAGGTGCGGAGCATAACGGGCAGCGGCTCGCCTGACAATGCCCGTGGCCACACCTGACCGCGACGAAGAGTAATTGTCGCTCACCGTGGCTCATTGCAAGGACTCGCCGGGAGAGGAGTTGAGTTCCCGCCGGGCGCATTCGATCACCCTACCACTCGAACCTCGCCACAGCCCACTGGCCGGACAGAAGGTTGAACGCGGCCTCCGCCCGCGTCTGACCCGCGTTTCACTTACCCTGCTTTGCCGCGTGGGCGTCGAGACTGGCAGCGATTTGCTTGAGCTTCTTCAGTTCGACCTCGTTGGCCGGCAACGGCCCGGCGCGGAAAGCCGGCAGGAGTTTTCCCCAAACGAGATCCAGCTCTGCCTGCATCTGGCCGGTCTGCGCGGTAATGGCGATGACCGCGTCCTGTTCGGGCATCACCAGGCAGATTTGGCCGTCACGCCCGTCGCCGCGATAGGCGTTGTGCTGGCAGCGCCAAAACTGGAAGCCATAGCCTTGTCGCCAGTCGGGATTCTTGCCGCTCGGCGCCTTGTCGTTGTCCACCTGTTTGGAGGTCGCGGCTTCGACCCATTTTTCGGGGAGCAACTGTTTGCCGTTCCATTTCCCCTTTTGGAGATAGAGCTGACCGAACTTGGCGATGTCCTCGGTGCGGAGGAAGAGGCCGTAGCCCCCCAAGTTGTAGCCCTCGGCGGTGGCTCCCCATTGGGGCTGCTCGACGCCGAGCGGTTCGAACAGGCGCGGCTTGAGGTAGTCGAGCACGGGCTGACCGGTGACCTTGGTGACGATCGCCGAGAGCAGGTAGCTGCCGGGCGTGTTGTAGCGAAACCAGGTGCCGGGCGCGTGCGTGACGGGATGGGCGAGGAACTCCTTAACCGACGGACCAGCTTCGAGGTTGAATTTCGGCTCGGCGTCATGGCCGCCGCTCATCGTGAGCAGGTCGCGCACGCGCATGGCCTTGAGATGGGCGGACGGCTCCGCTGGCGCTTCGGCTGGGAAAAACTTCAGCACCGGATCTTCCAGGCTCAGTTTCCCCTCCGCCGCAGCGAGTCCGACCGCAGTGGAGTTGAAGCTCTTGCTGAGCGACCACAGGACATGCGGTTTGTCCGCCGCCTCGGGCTTCCACCACATCTCGGCGACTACCTGCCCATGCCGCACGAGCATGAAGCTGTGCAGCGTGTGGATCTCTTTGTCCGCCGCTTCGACAAAGGCGCGGATCGCCTCGGAAGCTATTCCCTGGGCCTCGGGCGTGCTGCGTGGCAACGCCGCGCTGGCTGCGTGTGCGCGGTCGGCCTGCGCGACCAGCAGCGAGGCGAGGAGGAAAAGGAGGAATGAAGGGGGATTTCTCATGCGGGTTGGCGGCTTGATTTGAACCGGTTTCGGCGATGACACATCAGTGGTCCAGAATTCCCTTGAAGGCCGGCCACAGGCAACGGTCATTTGGTGCCGCCAGCGCGTCCTAGTCGTCGGTCCACCGGCGTGATAGGCTGCGCCCACTATGGACCAGCAACGCATCCGCGAGTTGATCGCCCTTCTGCCTCCGGGAGCAACCTACCCGACGATGCGCCGCAGTCTCTTCCAGCCTCGACTGAGCGCGCCCGAACGCTTCGCGCTGGCCATGCGCGACCCGGCCTTCGGCTGGAGCTTCGTGGAGGCGCATCTCCAAAGACGGCAGTGGCTCCCCGACGCGATCCATGAATGGCCGCTGCTGCAAATGTTCACCGCACGGTGGCTCCACGTAAACGAGCCGCTGATGCTGGAGGTCGAATCCTTCCGCTCAGAGATTCGCCGCGAGGATCGCAACCTCCTTGAGGCGCTGCTCCTGGCGGACATCCCCTTGGCGGCGGTCGCTGACCACCTGCAAATTTCCGAGGAAGTAGTAGAGTCCTACGAGGCGTTATACTGGAACGTGCGGGACCGCAAACACGAGCAGGCCTACCTGAACGTGCTCCTGTATCCCACCGGCTGGCAGGCAGCCATGCGCGACGCCAAGGCCAACGTCGAGGGCGACCGCCTGCGGTTGCTCCGGGCCGGGGAGCAGGACGACGTGGATGAAGTCCTTGCCCTGGCTGGTTACAAACGGCGGCGCGACCAAGG
>JAYTIO010000427.1:0-4275 GCA_043731805.1 Pedosphaera sp.
TGGGTAAACATTGCGCGGCGATTCCCATTGTCCCCCTTTGCAAATGCCCGCCCAGCTCGCCTACGCTCCGCCGCATAACGCATGAAGAGCTTGCTCGTATGGCTGGTTGTGTTCGGCACCCTGGGTGGCGGCGGTTACTACGCCTACCAGAAGTGGCCGGAGCAGGTCGCGTTCTGGAAGACCGCTGAGAAAGCCGACGCCGCCAAGAAGTTCGCCCGGCCCACCACCGCCGTCGTCATCGCGCGCGACATCAGTTTCGCCATCAGCGCCGCCGGCGAAATCACGCCGGCCGAGCAAGTCTCCGTGCGGCCCGAAGTCAGCGGCCGCATTGAGAAGCTCCCGGTGGACCTCGGCGACAAGGTCAAGAAGGGCGACCTCCTCTTCGCGCTTGATGACACCGACCTCCAGACCGAAAAGGCGCAGCGCTTGATCGAGATTGAAGGCGCCAAGCTCCAGGTCACCGGCGCGCGCTTGGCGATGGAGAAGTCGCAACTCAACTTCAACCGCACCAAGGACCTCTTCGCCAGCAAGCTGCTCTCGCAGGAAGTTTTCGAGAACACCAAGAACGAACTCGAGGTCAGCCAGAACGCCCACGACATCGCCAAGAACAATCTGGAGCGCTCGCAGAAGGCCCTCCAACTCGTCGAGGACAAGCTGGCCAAGACCAAGATCACCGCGCCCTTCGCCTGCACCATCCTCACCCGCCCCGTCTCTGTGGGCCAGGCCGTCTCCGGCTCCGGCGGCGTCAACAGCGGCACCGAGGTGCTCACCGTCGCCGACCTCAGCGAACTCATCATCAACGCCCACATCAACCAGGCCGACGTGACGCGCATGACGGTGAACCAGAAAGTGCAGATCGAAGTCGAGGCCGTCGCAGGCTTGAAGCTCTTCGGGCGCGTGGACCGCATCGCCCCGCAGGCCACCATCAAGAACGGCATCAAGGGCTTCTCCACCCGCATCATCGTGAAGAACGACGAGCAATCCGGCGTGCGCCCCGGCATGACCGCGAACCTCACCATCCCCTTGCAAACCGCCGACAACGTGCTCGCCGTCCCGCTCGCCGCCGTCTTCAGCGACCAGGGCGACCGCTTCGTGTATCTGATGCAAGGCGACAAGGCCACCCGCGCCCCCATCCTCATCGGCGTGACCGACTACGACTACGCCGAGGTGACCAAGGGCTTGCAAGGCGGCGAAACCGTCTCCCTCGTCACCCCCGCCGAAGAGGCCGGCAAGGTGCAGCAAGCCTTCGGCGCCGCCGCCAAAGGTGGCAAAGGCGGGAGCAAAGCCGACGGCAAAGGTGGCGAAGGCAAAGACGCCTCCAAAGGTGGCCGCGGCGCAAGCGGCACTGGCGGCAGCAAAGGTGGCCCGCCCGGCGGCGGCGAACGCAAAGGCCCCCCCGCCCAATAGCCCCCCCGCCTAGCCCCCATTCCCGCTTCCCTTCCCCTTCCCAGCATGTCCCTGATCGAACTCCGCGGCGTCAGCAAGATCTACCACCTCGGCGGTGAAGAGATCCGCGCGCTCGACAACGTGGACCTCGACATCGAGGGCGGGGAGTTCATCTCCATCATCGGGCCCTCGGGCAGCGGCAAGTCCACCCTCATGCACATCCTCGGCTGCCTGGATTCCCCCACGAAGGGCAGCCTCAAACTCGACGGCACCGAGATCGCTTCCGCCTCCGCGCGCGAGCTGGCCCGCATCCGCAACCAGAAGATCGGGTTCGTCTTCCAGTTCTTTAACCTGCTGCCCAAGCTCAACGTGTTGCAAAACGTCGAACTGCCCCTCGTCTATGCCGGCTGTAGCTCCCGCGAGCGCCGCGAGCGCGCCATGGACGCCCTCCGCCTCGTCGAGATGGATAACCGTGCCAAGCACCGCCCCATGCAACTCTCCGGCGGCCAGCAACAACGCGCCGCCATCGCCCGCGCCTTGGTGAACCGCCCCAAAATCATCTTCGCCGACGAACCCACCGGCAACCTCGACTCCCACACCGGCGAGACAATCCTAAAACTCTTCCACGACCTCAGCCTCAAGGGCAGCACCATCATGCTCGTGACCCACGACCCCGAGATCGCCGCCGTGACCCCGCGCAAGATCGAGATTCGCGACGGCAAGATTGCCAAGAACGTGGACGCCCGGCTGGCCGGAACGCGCGCAGGCCCCAAGTTCACCGTGGGCGAAGCCATCCCGCCGGCTTCACCCGTGCTGCCCGGTTAGCCCCCGAGCGGCCAAGACGGTTAGCCGGTGAGTCGGCTCGACCGCCGGGACGGGCGCACCCACCGAAAGACCTCCCCGACCTCGTCGCGCCCCCCTGGAGCGCATAAACGCGGCTACAAACCGAACTCCGAAAGGGGATCGCCACGAAACGGCGCAAGGAGCGCAAGGCCCAGCTCCTGACCGAGCACGAGACGGGTAGCAACAGTCTTGGGCTCAGTCCACTCCACCTCGACTCCTTTGTGTCCCCCGCGCCATTTAGCGGTTGAACGTAGGAATTAGGACTATTGAGGCTCGTGCAACGGAGTGACCCACGATGGGCGCGAGCGGAGCGCGGCGTTCACGCTGCTTCAACGTGCGAACTAACAGCGGGCTAGGCCTTCGCTGCGCCTCAGCTCGCTTGACGCGGAAGCGGGCTGAAGCCCGCGCCCCGTCACTCGCTTGCACGAGCCTCAATAAAATAACCGACATTTGATATAGACAACTGCCTGCGGCCAATTGACCACGGCTTGCGGAGCCTTGACTACAGCTTGCGGAGCCTTAACCACCGCTTGCGGAGCCTTGACCACCGCTTGCGGAGCCTTGACCACGGCTTGCGGAGCCTTGACCACGGTCTGCGGAGCCTTGACGACGGCTTGCGGAGCCTTGACGACGGCTTGCGGAGCGTTGACAACAGCTTACCTTGGTTGTTGTTACCGTTTTGAAGGCTAATTGTAGGTTTCAACGGCTCAGGTAGGCCTGCTTCCTCCCAAAACCAAGCCACCTACCGCTTCAATTTGGATAAAGCAAGGCAACCGGTCGAGCTGTCAGGTGCGTCCAATCTCATGCCAAGGCAGAATACGGAGCTTCCTCTACAGAAACCTACACCCGGTAGGGCCGGCTGTCCTCACCAGGTAGGGCGGGGTGTCCTCACCCCGCCATCGGGCTGTCCTCACCCGGTAGGGCGGGGGTGTCCTCACCCCGCCGTCGGGCCCTCACCCCGCCATCGGCCACCCGACGCCACTAGACCTCGGCGGCGCGCTGAGGACAGCGCGCCCTACCCGCCGGTTCATGGTGCCAAGGTGTAAGTCTCCTCCCTAGGCGCAATACGGAGCTTCCTCTCCAGAAACCTACCCCTGGTAGGGCGGGGTGTCCTCACCCCGCCGTCGGGCTGTCCTCACCCGGTAGGGCGGGGGTGTCCTCACCCCGCCGTCGGCCTCACCCTGCCGCGCTCCTTCCTCACGCTGCCGCGCCGAAGACTAGCGCGTGAATGGCCGCATGCTGCCAGTGCATCACCCACGCCAGCAGCAGCAGCCCGCCCGCCCCCAGTTCGCGCCGACCGAGCCGGTCCTCCACCCCGCGGGCACGGACGAACTCCAGCAGTGCCCCCGTCGGGCAGCCGTATTTACAATAAGCCTTCGGCACCAGGGGAGTTACCAGCAGCCCAAGGCCCGCCACGACCAGGGTGGCCAGGCCCGCCGAGCGGACCACGTAGGCATCGAACGGCTCCAGCCCGGCGAGGTCGAAGTCCAGCGGCAGCATCACCACGAACAGGACGAAGAGGAGCAGCAGCCCCGGCAACCAGCGCAGCGCACGGTCCAAGTTCGCCGGCACCCGGACCCGCCAGCGGCGGGGTGCGAGCCGCGTCACGACTTCCTGCAACGCGCCGTGCGGGCAGAGCTGCTGGCAGTAGAAGGGACGTTTCCCCACCCACGGCACAACGAACGCCGCCGCCGCCAGGAGCACCAAGCCCGGAGCCATGCGCCACGCCACGCCGGACTTCGCCCAGCCGGCGAGCAGTGATTGGGCGAGTAGGTCGCCGTTGAGGCAGCCCACGTAGCCGATCACGACCCACTGAAACCACCGCCGCCAACGCTCGCGTCCCGCCCGCTTCGTGAACGTCAGCCACCCGCCCAGCACTACGACGGCAAGGAGGCCGAAGTCCCGCGCCCCCACGCGCCCCGCCGGCGGCCGCAGCTCGCCCTGCGCCACCCGGAAGCGATGCACGATGCCTTCGGCGACGGCGAGGCTGGTCATGGTCGCGCCCGACACGCCTTCGACGCCGGCTCGCTTCAGGTCCATCCCGGC
>JAYTIO010000428.1:0-14513 GCA_043731805.1 Pedosphaera sp.
GTTCCAGCGCGGCCTGCTCCTGAGCTGGCGGCCTGGCGCGACGGGCGCGGTGCAGGCCGCCGAGTTCCGCGCGCGGGCGGACTTTCGCAACGTGCAGGCGGGCGAGCGCGTGCAGTTCGCGGGCGTGACCTTTCACGGGCCGGCGGCCTTTGACTCGACGAAGTGGGCCGTGCCCATCGAGTTCAGCGAGGTGCGCTTCCGGCAGGGGGCGAGCCTCGCGCACGCCGCCTTCCCGCAGGGTGCGGATTTCAGCGGCGCGCGGTGCGACGGCTTGCTCGACCTGACCGACGCGACGTTCCGCACGCTGCGGCTGGCGAACCGGGAGCGATGGACCGACGGGCCGATTGAACTGCGGGGCGCGACCTACGACGAGTTCGACGGCCATGTGGACGCGCTCCTGCAAGCCTTCACGCGCGCGGACCGGCAGGCGCTCACGCGGTTGGAGAAATCGCTCCGCCAAGTTGGCCGCGATGACGAGGCGGACGTGGTGTATCTGGAGCGCCAGCGCCGGGAGCGCACGGAGAACTGGTCGGAGGGAGGCTACGGCGAGTGGCTCTTCAGCGCGCTCTACGGGACGCTGGGCAACTACGGCGTGCGGCCCTACCGGCTGCTGGTATTCGCCGCTGCGCTCATCTGGGTGGGCGCGCTCATCTTCCAGCTTCCGGGGGCCGTGGTGCGGAAGGACCGGCACGGCCCGGACGCGGACCAACCCACCAGTCTCTCCCGCTTCGATGCGCTGGCCTTGAGTGTGTGTTATTTCCTCCCCATCGAGTTTCCGCTGGAGGAGCAATGGATTGCCGCCACGACGCCGCTGACGGTGAAGGTGCCCTTCATGCGTAAGCGGGTGACGCTGCGCCCGGCGGCCATCGCCAACCTCGTGCTGCGCATCTCCGGCTGGATCGTGATGCCGCTGTCGCTGGCGGCGGTGACGGGGATGCTGAAGGTGAGCAACTAGCGCTTTCCACTGGGTAGGGCCGACCTGTGGTCGGCTTTGTCATTCCATTCAGAGGGACGAGACCGCGCGCAGCGCGGCCCTACCACGATGGGCTTACTTGCCGAAGGCCGCGTGCTTCGCGTCGCCGCCGGCTTGGAGGAAGGCCAGCAGGTCGAGGACTTGTTCCTGGTTCAGCAGGTTCAGCAATCCCGGCGGCATGATGGAGCTGCTTTGCGCGCGGCTCTTGAGGTCTTTCTTCGCGAACTGCTTCACCATCGTCTCGCCGGGGCCGGTCTGGATGGTGAGCGTCTCGCCTTCCTCCTTCAGCAGGAAGCCGGTGAAGGGGTCGTCGTCGCCGACGGTGAACTCGTAGGGCCGGAAGCGTGGCTCGATGGTTTTGGATGGCTCGAGGATTTCTCCCAGCACGGTCTTGGCCTCGCCTTTGTATTTCGCAAAAACACCGGTCAGCTCGGGGCCCCAGAGCACGCCGTCTGCGCCGACTTTGTGGCAGGCGATGCAGCCGACGCTGGTGAAGAGCGCTTTGCCTTTGGCGAAGTCGCGGCCCTTGGCGAGCTTGGGCAGTTGGGGTTCGAGGTCGGCGAGCTTCCACTCGGTGATGACGGGCGCGGCGGGTTCGGCGTGGCCTTCGGCGAGGTAGGCGTCGAGGTCGGCGACGACCTTGAGCGTGCCGCGCATGCGCTGCCAATGGCCAGTGTAGGTGCAGAGGTAGGGGTAATCACCCGGCTCCTTCGGCGCGTCGAAGCGGAGGCGGAGGGTGTCGTTTGGGTTCAACAGCTTCGTAGCTTGCAGCACCTTGGGCGAGGCCGGGACGTAGAGGCGGCCTTGGGCGTCGGGCTGGGGCGGCAGCTTCTCGGCGGCGACGCCGATTTCGTCTGCCGCGCCGACCTGCACGAGCACCCAGTTGTGCTGCATGGCATCGGAATTGTGGAAGATGAGTTCCACCGGCTTGCCCGCCTCGGCGACGAGCTGGACTTTATCGAAGAACATCTGCTCGTGCAGCGTGCCCAGGCGCAGGACGTTCACGCCGAGGCTGGAGAAGGATTTGCGCACGGGCAGCGCGGTGTCCTTCGGGAGCTTCGCGGCGAGCTGGTAGCCGAGCTGCTGTAGGTCGAGGAAGTCGTTCTCGGTGCGTTGGGCGACGGGGACTTGCTTGGCTTGTTCGAGCAGTCCGTCGGCGAGTGGCTTCAACGCGTCGGCGGGCCAGGCCTCGCGGGGCAGGGCGAGGAGGGCGCGCGCGACGGACGGGACTTCGGTGCCGCTGGCCACGAGCTTGGCCAGCGCGGCGAACGCGGCGGCCTCGCTGCCGGGAAGTTTCGCGGCGGCGGAGATGGCGGCCTTGCGCGTGGCGGCGTCGCCGGTGGGAGCGAGCAGCGGCAGCACCTTGCCAGCGAAGGTAGCGCGCTTCGCCCCGTCCGGCGCGAGCGGTAGGCCCGCGACCAGATGCGCCAGCGCGCCGGGTTTGCCTTGGGCGAAGGTCCACAGCGCGTCCGCCGGCTGAATGCCGATGAGCGCGGCAAAGGCGGCTTGGCGTGCGGCGTCTGGCCCATCGCTACGGGCGAGGGCTTCGAGGGCGGCTTGGCTTTTCTGCAAGTCGGCGGGCGGCTGGGTGACGAGGAGTTTGGAGAGTTCGGCCACGACGGGCGCGCTGGCGGCGGCGCGCTTGAGGCCGGTGAGGAGTTCGGCCGGCACGTCGGATTTGTTCAGCGTGGCGAGGGCGGCGGCGGCTTCGCTGCGAAACTTCACGGCGACGCCGGGCCGTCCGAGGATGGCTTCCCAGAGCGGGATGAACTTCGCGTGCGACGTCTCGCGGTCCACGAGGAGAAGCTGGTCGTTCGAGAGTCGGCCAAGCTGGTATTTGACGATGACCGGACTCTTGTCGAGGAACACGATGGGCTTCTCGACTTGGCCGACGGCGGGTTGGATTTCGGCGGCCAGCATTGGCGTGGCGGCGAAACCGGCAAGCAGGAGGATGACTAAAGCAACGTTCAGCTTCATAAGCGGGCCGGACGATAGGATGAACATTCCGATCGTGCCAACCGGGAATACGGTGGCCGGTTTGTTGCGCGGGCGGGCCTGCCCACGCTCCGGCGCTGTGGCAACTAAATGCGGGCGGGAAACTTCGGACAGAGGCGGGACCGCTTGACCGCAGCCTTTGCGGAGAAGAACTGCACGCTGCCTTGCTCGTCACAGAACCAGACCTCCACCGCGCCGGCCTCGAAGTAGAGCGTTCGCTTGTGGGCCATCTCCTCGGGACTGTTGCTGGCGGAAAGGACCTCCACGCAGATTTCCGGCGCGACCGAACAGCTCGCGCTGTCGCTCATGGAGTTCCAGCGGGTCGTCGAAGCCCACGCGACATCCGGCACCCGGACTCCGTCCGAGGTGTCCACGGCGCACTCGACGATGATTTCACCCTTGGGCATTAGCTGCGCGAGCCGAGTGCTTACGCGGCCTTGCATCCGGCCATGTTGACGGCGATGTGGACTCATCTCGATGTTCCCCCAACGGTTGAGCTCAACCTTATAAGGCAGGTCGCGCAGGCTCTTGTCTTGGCAAACTTCTAGCCAGGTCATGACGGGAAGACTAGCGGCGAGCGGTCGGGACGCAAGGCGGGCTTCACTTCACTTCCATGACCAGCTCTTGCACGACGAAGCCGAGCTTGTCCGCCGCTTCTTCGATGAGTTTCGCCGTGGGCTTGCCCGCGCCGTGGCCGGCCTTCGTCTCGATGCGGATGAGCACGGGCGGACCGATGCGGCTTTGCGTCTCCTGCAAGCGCGCGGCGAACTTGAAGCTGTGGGCGGGGACCACGCGGTCGTCGTGGTCGGCGGTGGTGATGAGCGTGGCGGGGTAGCGCACGCCGCACTTGAGGTTGTGGTAGGGCGAGTAGGCGAAGAGCGCCTTGAACTCGTCCGCGTTGTCCGCGCTGCCGTAGTCGCTCGTCCACGCCCAGCCGATGGTGAACTTGTGGAAGCGCAACATGTCCATCACGCCCACTGCCGGAAGACACGCCCCGAAGAGTTCCGGGCGCTGCGTCATGCACGCGCCGACGAGCAGGCCGCCGTTGCTGCCGCCCGCGATGGCCAGCTTGTCGGGCCGCGTGTATTTCTTCGCGATGAGCCACTCCGCCGCGCCGATGAAGTCGTTGAAGACGTTCTGCTTCTTGAGCTTCGTGCCGGCCTGGTGCCACTCCTCGCCGTATTCGCCGCCGCCGCGAAGGTTGGCGACGGCATACACGCCGCCCAGTTCCAGCCACACGGCCATGCTCACGCTGAAGCCGGGCGTGAGCGGGATGTTGAAGCCGCCGTAGCCGTAGAGATAGGTGGGGTTCGCGCCGTCGAGCTTCAAGCCCTTCTTGTGCGTGAGGAACATCGGGATGCGCGTGCCGTCCTTGCTGGTGAAGAACACTTGCTTCGTCTCGTAGCGCGCGGAGTCGAAGTCCACCGTCGGCGCGCGGAAGACGGTGCTCGCGCCGCTGGTCACGTCGTAGCGGTAGATGGTCCCGGGCGCGGTGTAGCTGGTGAAGGAGTAGAAGGTCTCCGTGTCCGTGCGCTTGCCGCCGAAGCCGCCGACGCTGCCGAGGCCGGGCAACTTGACTTCGCCTAACGGCTTGCCGGTGCGGCTGAACAGCTTCACGGCACTGCGGGCATCCTTGAGATAAGTGCAGAGGAGCTGGTCGCCGAAGAGGTTCACGCCCTTGAGCGTGTCGGCGGTTTGCGGGATGACTTCCTGCCAGTGCGCGCGGTCGGGTTGGGCGGTGTCTATCGCGATGACGCGACCACGCGGAGCCTTCAAGTCCGTGTAGAACCAGAACACGCCGCCGGCGTTGTCCACGAAGCTGTAGTCGGCGTCGTAGTCGTCGAGGAGCTTCACCACGGGCGCGTCCGAGCGCGTGAGGTCGCGGTAGTAGATGCGGTTGCGCGGGTCGGTGCCTTGCGAGACGGAGATGAGGAGGTAGCGGCCGTCGTCGGAGACGTGCCCGCCAAAGCCCCAGTCGGGCTGGTCGCGGCGTTCGTAGATGAGCACGTCGGCGCTCTGTGGGGTGCCGACCTGATGGAAAAAGAGTTTCTGAAATTTGTTCACGCCCTTGAGCGCGTCGCCTTCCTTGGGCGCGTCGTAGCGCGAGTAGAAGAAGCCCGAGCCGTCCTTCTTCCAGCTCGCGCCGCTGAACTTCACCCACTGCAAATGGTCGCTGAGGTCCGCGCCGGTCCGAACGTCGCGGACCTTCCACTCGTTCCAGTCAGAGCCGCTGGTCGAGAGGCCATAGGCCATCAAGTTGCCGTCCTCGCTGAGGCTGTAGCCGGCGAGCGCCACGGTGCCGTCGGAGGAAAGCGTGTTCGGGTCGAGCAGGACGCGCGGCGGTGCGTCGAGCGTGTCAGCGACGCAGAGGACGCTCTGGTTTTGGAGGCCGTTGTTCTTGGAGAAGAAGTAGCGGCCGCCCTGCCTGAAGGGAATGCCGTAGCGTTCGAAGTTCCAGAGCTTGGTCAGCCGTTCCTTGAGTTGGGCGCGGGCGGGGATTTGGTCGAGGTAGTGGTAAGTGACTTTGTTCTGCGCGGCGACCCAGGCCTTGGTCTCGGATGCGTTGTCATCCTCCAACCAGCGGTAAGGGTCGGGGACTTTCGTGCCGTGGTAGTCCTCGACGAGTTCTTGCTGGCGGGTCTCGGGATAGCCGAGGCGGGTGGTAATCATGCTTTTGGGCGGGGGCGAAGTGGGGGCAGGGGCGGCGCAACTGAGCCACAGGCCCGCCACGACCGCGAGCCCGGCAACACGGAGGAACTGAACTTTCATGCTTGAGGCGAGCGTGCCGGAAAGGGCGGGCGAAGCAAGCGGCAGACTCCGCGTGCGGCCCAGAACGCGAGCCTTGACACCCGTTTCCCGTCCTCGGAGCGTCGGCCCACCTGACATGAACCCGGTGCGAAGAAAGTCTTCCGTAGCGCAAGCTTGGCTGATCCTGCGGGGGCTGATCGGCCTCGTCCGCTCCGGTGGGGGCAGCGCCGCCACTTGGGACACCGAGGAGGGCTTGCAGCATGGCGAGGCCAACCAAGTTGCCCTCCAGTCGCTCACGGCTCACCCCGAAGTGGCGCCCCTCATCCGCGAGCGCTACTTGACCGAGTTTTTCTGGCTCGACCGCCTCTCGCAATGCCCCGCTGGCTCGCTGGCTCACTTGGGCACGCCTTCGCCCGACGGATGACTGAGCTGCGCCTCGATCCCAATTTTTATCGGCGGCTGAAGGTGGCGGATGACGCCAGCTACATCATGCTCCGCCTGCGGCAGAGCCATGACATCTGGCATGTGGTCACGGGCTTCGGCACGGATAAAGTCGGCGAAATTGCGCTGAAAGCGTTCGAGGTGGCGCAGGCCCGTCGTCCGCTGGTGGCCAGCATCGTGGCCCAGTTTATTCTCAAGGCCTTGGTCAAATCCCCCAGGAGTCTGCCCGAGTTGTTCGAAGGCATCGTGGCGGGCTATCAGATGGGCAAGACGGCGAAAGCCTTTCTGGCGCAACGCTGGGAGGATGGCTGGGACAAGCCGCTAGACCGCTGGCGGGCGGAAGTGGGCCTGGGACGTGCGGCGGCTGCGGCTTGAGCCTGGGCCTCACGTCCCCGGCTGGGGCGGCGTGGCTGCTTCCACTGCCAGGCGAGCGAGCGTCACGTTACCCGCCGCCGCCTGCTCCACCGCCTGAAACCGCTCGTAGTGCCCGCGCACCTGCGCCCGCGTCGGGTCGTCGCGTGTGACCACGCCGCCGGTGAGGCTGGTGCGGAGCGCGTGCAGGACATCGTGACAAGTGATCGCTTCCAACGGTCGCGCGGGCAGGTAGGCAACTTCACCGGTCTGGCTCTCCGCCAGCAGGCGCGCGCTGACGAGCGTTTGGAGGAGCTTCCCGGCCGTGCGCGTCGGGACACCCAGCAACTCCGACAGCGCCGCGCCCGTCATGGGCGGCTCTCCCGCGTGGAAGCGCCGGGCGATCTCGACCATGAGCCGCAGCCCGATGAACTCGCGGCTGCGCTGGTCCAGGCCTTCGTCCTGGCGCTCTTGGAAATGCGCGCGGCGGTTCTGATAGCTGTAGGCCACCTGCGCGCCGAAGAGCAGGATCATCCACGAGAAGTAGAGGCCGATCATCACGACCGGCACCATGCCCAGGCTGCCGTAGATTTTGTTGTTCGACACCACGCGCGACACGTAGAGGACGCTCAGGAGGTTGTTGAGCTGCCAGAGGCAACCGCCCACCAACCCGCCCACCAGCGCGGCTT
Organism: Pedosphaera sp.; assembly: GCA_043731805.1. Taxonomy (GTDB): domain Bacteria; phylum Verrucomicrobiota; class Verrucomicrobiia; order Limisphaerales; family SXTU01; genus SXTU01. The sequence goes on from JAYTIO010000428.1 coordinate 7,198, forward strand.
GCCAATGCACTTTCGTCGCCGGCAGCAAAGCGTAAAACCCGGCGAACCCCAGGCTCAGGAGCGCGAAGGGCAGGAACTTGAACAGGAACGCCGTCAGCGTGCCGATGCCCAGCGGCATCACGGCCAGCGTCTCCTTCACGCTCGCCAGTTCGGTGCTCGTAGTCAGGCCGATGACCAGGATCAGCAGCACCGGTCCCAGCGTCAGCGCCGCCCAATACTGCGTCACCCGCGCGAACCAGCTCCGCCCGCGCTGCACGCCCCAGATGTCGTTGAAGGTGTCCTCGATGCGCGCGAGCATCATTATGGCGATGAACACGAGCATGAGCGCGGCGCTGGCGGAGACGGCGCTGGTCTGCTGGTTTTGCACGAAGGTCTGCACCGTGGCCACGATCTCGTCGGTGCCTTGCTTCGCCGGCAGTTCTGCCGGGAAAGCGGCTTCGAGCAGACGGCGGTTCAGGCGGGGCAGGGCGGCGGCGGCCGGGTTTTCGGCCAGCAGTTGGCTGGTCTCGACCCGCAGCGGCACGCCTAAAAAACGTTGCCGCTCATAGATGGAAGGCCCCTCGATGACCGCGTTCAGGTCCGCCAGCAAGTTGCTATGCAGGGTGCCGGCCTCCGCCGATGACCCAGGAGCCCGCGCCAGACCCTGCCGCGTGCCGGGCGACAAGCGGCCGCTCAGGTAGGTGGCCACCGCATTGGTCGGCTGTTTCAACCTCGCGGCCAGCACGGGCAGGTTCTTGATGTCGCTGGCGGAGAGCGTGGTGGGCGGCACCTCTTCCGTTTGGCCCGGACTCGCGGGCACTACGGCGGCCACGATGTGATGGATGAAGGTCTCGATGTGCTTCTGCCCTTGCTCGCCGCGCAGGAAGCCGAAGGCCACGCTCAAGACCAGCGCCAGCATCGGCACTAGCGCCAGCAGGCTCGAATACGCCAGTGCCGCCGCCCGCACCGGCACCCGGTTGCGGGTGAAGCTCTTCACTGTCACCACCCAGAACTGAACGAACTCCTCCGGGGCGGACAGCTCCGCCTCGTCCGTCCCCGCCGCAGCGGAGTCGTTCCAAGTGCGCTGCGCGCCGGTGAGGAGCCGTTTGAGCCGCGACCAAACGTCATGTGCCATGCGCCGAACCTGCCCAAGCCGCCACGAGGCGACGAGGAAAAATCCGGTTGCTTTGAGCCGTCAGGAAAATCGGCTGAGGAAAACCAAGGCGGGAAGATTTTAATTTCCTGCCCCCCCCATCGTCCTGACTGATCCAGGAGCGCAACTTGGCACCCGCACCACGGCAAGTGAACCCCTACCCATGAGCCCGGTAGGGCCGCGCTGCGTGCGGCCTCGTCAATCCATCTGGAAGAACGAGGCCTTGCACAGCAAGGCCCTACCAGCTTCATTGATAGGGGAGCCTTGAAACAACAGTGCTAACGCCCCTCCTCTCCCCGGCCCTCTCCTCCATCCGATGGAGGAGAGGGAGCAGGCTTCCTCCTCCGGATGGTGCGGGTGTCAAGTTGCGCCCCTGCTCCAGTTGCTCCGGGCTTTTTCCTTTGCGGCTCCCGGCCGGGCCGCTAGAACTCCGCGCACTTAAACAACAGTCATACCTATGCCATCACGTCTTGCCGATAAGTGGGTGCTCATCACCGGTGCCTCCAGCGGGTTCGGGGCCGCCGCCGCCCGCGCCTTCGCCGCCGAAGGTTGCAACCTCATCCTCGGCGCGCGCCGCACCGACAAGCTCGAAGCCGTCGCCGCCGAGGCGCGCAAGCTCGGCGCACCCACCGCCGTCTTCCACAAGCTCGACGTGAGCGACACCGCCAGCGTGAACAAGTTCGCCGAGGGCATCTCCGCCCTGACCCCGCAGGTTGACGTGCTCGTCAACAACGCCGGCGGCGCGCACGGTGCCGACACCGTCGCCAACGGCAAGGACGCCGACTGGGAGGCGATGGTGCAGGTGAACCTGCTGGGCGTCATGCGCGTCACCCGCGCCGTGCTGCCCTTCATGGTGAAGAACCCCGGCAGCTACATCCTCAACATCGGCTCGGTCGCGGGCCGGCAGGCTTACGAAGGCGGCTCGGTGTATTGCGGCGTCAAGGCGGCGGAGATCATGATCACGCGCTCGCTGCGGCTCGAACTCAACGGCACCGGTGTGCGCGTCGGCACCATTGACCCCGGCATGGCGGAGACCGAGTTCTCGATGGTCCGCTTCAAGGGCGACGAGGCGCGCTCGAACAAGGTCTATGAAGGCGTCGTGCCGCTCACGGCCAACGACATCGCCGAAATCCTCGTCTGGTGCGCCAGCCGTCCGGCGCACGTGTGCATTGATGAGTTGCTCGTCAAATGCACCGACCAAGCGGCGGTCCACAAGGTCCATCGCCGTCCCGTGGCGAAGTGACCCCCGGCCCACGGGGCCGGCTGAAACTTCAGCGCGGCTCCTCGGTCCCCGGCGGTTTCCGCCGCAGCACGGCCGCGATGGCGGCGGTCAGAATCAGCCCCATGATCAGCTTGCCGATGGGTTCCAGCAGGAGTTGATACACCAGCATCTGCGAGGTGCTGGCGATGGCCTCGGGCCGGCCCAGCTCCGGTTCCTTCGCGCCCCCGGCGATCAACCCGGCCTTCTGCCACTCCCACGCCCGCTGGAGCCACCCGGGATTCAGCACGCGACTATAGAAGGCGATGAACGCCCCGCTCAGGAACGCCGCGATGGCGCTGACGGTCAGGCCCGTCTGAAACCCTTCGCCCAGCGCAATGAAGCCGCCCTGCCGTGCGCGCCGCTCGCGCACCGCCAGCCAGATGCACAGGGCGAACACCGCCGGCCCAATCTTCTTGCCATGTTGCGCGTGCTCGAACTGGTCATTGTGCCAGCCGAGCTGCCAGGCCAGCAGCGTCCACGCCGCCAGGCCCAGCACCGCCAGCAGGGCGAACTTGATTTCCGTGTTGATCCGCATCGCGGCGCGGACAGTAGCGCGGGACGGAAACGCAGGGGAAGCAGACATTGCGCCGCGTGAGGGGAACAGCAAGCCCACGCTCCCTCCGTGGCTCCTATTTGGCTGCGTTGCACTTGCGATACTCCGCCCGCACTTCGTCCCGCGAGCAGCGTGGGCGCAGGCCGGTGCGCACCTTGAAGCCGTATTCCTTCATCACCTCCGGCTTGGGCACGAGGAACTGGAAGTCCCCCGCCGGGTTCGTCGTCCGCAGCGCCGCGTTCGCCCCGCCACCACTCGGCGAGTGCGTGAGGCGGATGGGCGAGAGGTCGTTGTCGAGGTCGTAGTTCAGCTCGATGCCCTCGAAGCCCGCGTCCTTCGCGAGCTGGAGGCACTCGCGGAGATTCATGCGGTCAGGCGCGGCACAACCGCGCGAAGCTGCTCTTCTCCCCCGGAAACAGCACCGCAACGTCGTCCGGCAAGTGGCACTGCCGCTGACGGAGACGGTTTAGCGGCGGTCTGGGACCGCCGGGTTGGGGCCGCTGCTGTCGTTTCGTTCGGTGCTCACAGAGCGCCGCTGCAGTTTTTGAACGGGCTGCTACCGCTCAATGACCCGGTAGTAGCGGCGCACTAGGTTCGTGCTGGCCGGGTCGGCGAACTCGATCATCCCATTCACCCCCGTGAAGGCGTTGGTCAGTGTCACCCAGACGGTGCTGGCACCGCGCAGGCTGGCGGTGGCCTGCACCTCCAGCTTCGCCAAGTCCACCCCGCTGGGCTGTTCGCCGTTGTCATCCGTGAAGCGCAGGCGGAACGGTTGACCCGGGGCCATCACGGGCGGTTCCACGCGCTGCGCGACGCGCACCCGCACCAGCGCATGGCTGCTCGTGGCCGTGCCGGCGACGTTCGTCACCACTGCTTGATACAAGCCGTTGTTCAGCCGCGTGACGTTGGTCAGCACGAGCGCCGCGTTGGTCTCGCCGGGCAAGTCACCGCCGTTGAAGCGCCACTGGAAGAGCAGGGGAGCCGCGCCGGTGGCCGCCACGCTCAACGTCACCGGCAGCGCGTTCGTGTAGTTTGTGCGGGTGAGCGTCACGTTCGCTGGCTGAAGGGTGATGACCGGCGCGAGCAACACCGTGAGCGTGACCGGCGCGCTGGTGATGGCCCCCGCGACATTCGTGGCGACCACCACGTAACTGCCCGCCTGAGCGGCTTGCGCGGTGAGGACGAGCAAGTTCGAAGTGCTCACGCCGGAGTAACCCGACGAGTTCGTCAGCCGCACGCCGTTCTTAAACCACGCGAGCACTGGTGCGGGTGTGCCGCTGACGGCGACGGCGAAGTTCGTGGTCGCACCCTGGAGCACCCGGAGGTCCTGGGGCGAGGTGATGAAGGCCGGCGGTTCCTGGACCACGAGCGTGGCCGAGGCGCTGCTGGCCAAGCCGGCGGAGTTGAACACCTGCACGAAGTAATTGCCCGCGTCCGCCAGCGTGACATTGGTGACGGTCAGCGTCGGCGCATCGTTGCCGGGCAGGGCGACCCCGCCCCGGACCCACTGGTAGTTGAACGGCGCGGTGCCGCTGGAGCCTACGCTGAACGTCGCGATCGACCCGGCGAGCACCGTGAGGCTCACCGGCTGGTTCGTGATGACCGGGGCAAACACGGGCGTGATGTTGAGCACGGCGGGCGCGCTCGTCACCGTGCCGAAGGTGTTGGTGATCACCACGGTGTAACTGCCGCTGGAATTCGTCAGCGAAGGAAGCGAAAGGAAGAAAAGATTTTCCCCGGCGAGATTCGTCCCGTTCTTGCGCCACTGGTAGCTCAAAGGCTGCACCCCGGTCGCCGTCACGCTCAAGAGCAGTGCCGTGCCTGCTGGCACCGTCTGGCTCTGGGGCTGGGCGGTGATGATGGGCATCCCCGTGGGGTCCACCGTCAACACGGCGGGAGCGCTATTGGTGCTGCCCTTGACGTTCGTGATGCGCACGGTGTAGGCACCCGCGTTGCCGACGTTCACCGCCCCGAGGGTCAAACTGCTGTTCGTCGCCCCCGCGATGTTGTTGCTGTTGAAACTCCATTGATACGCGAGCGGAGCCGTGCCCGTGGCAACGACATCGAACGTCACCGGCTGGCCCACGAGAATCGTCTGCGCAGCGGGCGGGGTGACCAGGCTGGGCGCAACGGGCGGCGTCTTGCCCGCGCCAGCCGCTAGATAGATGGAGTTGAGCTCCGTGGGCGCGAGCGCACGGTTGTAGATGGTCATTTCGTCCAGCAGGCCGTCGAAGAAGAAGCTACTCTCCGCCATGCCGATGGTCAGGTTGGTGTTGGCGTTGCCGATGACAAAATTATTGGTGTCAGAGTTGCCCGGCTGTCCGTCAGCGAAAATGGTGAACACCCCCGCGCTGCGAAGGACCGCGAGATGATACCACTGACCCAGAACGGGCGTGAAAGGCGTCCGGGCGAGGTAGCCCGATTGGCCCAGCGGCACGTTGCCCGCGTGAAAATTCAGCACGCCCCCGCTGTAGGCAAACCACCACTTGTAAGGCGCGGCGCTGGCGGCATCCGCTGCGATAAACGCATTGCCTGGCTGGCCAACGCTATTGGGTCGAACCGAGCGGAAGTTCGCCCACAGCTCGATGGTGAAGTCGTTGGTTCCAAACGCCCACGCGGGGTTGTTGGGTGCGCTGACGAATTGGTTCGCGCCGTTCAAATCAAAACCTCTTCCCACAACGCCCGGACTCGTCGTCGCACCGTTGCCGAACGTCCCGTGGTTCGTGCCCAAGTAATCCTGCGCATTACCCTCCGCCCGCCACCAAGCGATGATGCCCGACGGCGCGGCGAACGGCTGCGCCAGGTTGACGGAGAGCATGGCGATGCTGCTCGTGACGCTGCCGAAGTTGTTCGTCACGACCACGAAATAGTCGCCGGCCTGGTTGGTCTGGAGATTGAGGAGCGGGAGGGTGGCGTTGGTTGCGCCGGGCAGCGGGCTGGTGTTGAAGAACCATTGGTAGGCCAGCGGCAGCGCCCCAGTCGCGGTGACGGTGAGGGTGACGCTGTTGCTGACGAGGCTGGCTTGGCTGACAGGCGAGGCCACCAAAGTCGGCACAGTGGGCGGCGGCGTGGGGGCGGTCGGCTGCACGTTCGTGATCTGGTTCAGCACGGTGAGCTGGCCCGAGCTGCCGTTGATCTGGAGCACGCGCCAGTAGGCGCCCGAGCCGCTGCTGGGCACCGTGATGGTTTGCACCAGGCCGGCGGCGGAATAGACCTCCACCTGCGCGCCCGAGCCAGCGATGGCCGGCGTGGCGGAGAAGTTGTTCACGTAGAACTCGTAGGTGCCGGGGAAGAGATTCGTGATCGTGGTCGTCTCCGGCCCGAAACCGGACACGGCGTCCACGTCGAGCTGGACGAAGGGATCGGCCGTGAGGCTGCCCCGGTTGAAGAAGCTGATCTCGTGGGCGGTGCCGTTGATGGTGGGGGTGAGCGTGTAGGAGTCGAGATCGCTGGGTTGCGCGCCCCACGTCAGCACGATGCGGTAAGTGTTCGCCCCGAGGATGGTGGGGGACATGGCGAAGTTGAACAGGTTCGTGGGCGAACTCGTGAGCACGAGCGTGTTCGTGAGGCCGACGAAGCCGGCGTTGGTGGCAATGACCTGCGTCGGGCCGACAGGTAGATTGTTGATCGCGTAGTTGCCCGAGGCATCGCTGATGGTGGCGTTGGGGCCAACGCTGAGGCTCACACCCGGCAGACCCAGACCGGTGCTGGCATTGCGGACGGTGCCGGCCAAGGTGGTGCCAACCGGCGGGGTGATGCTCCGGATCTTGTGGTTGTTGCGGTCGGCCACCAGAAGATTGGTGTTGCTGTCGAAGGCGATGGCATAGGGGACGTTCAGTTGGGCGGAGGCCGCCGGGCCGCCATCACCGGTCGCGCCGGCGGTGCCGGTGCCGGCCAGGGTGGAGATGTTGCCGGAGCTGTCCACCCGGCGGATGCGGTGGTTGAAACTGTCCGAGATGAAAAGGGATCCGTCGGGATGGATCGCAAGGCCATGCGGCAGGTTGATCTGGGCGTTGGTGGCCGCCCCCCCGTCGCCAGCGAAACCCAAGGTTCCGTTGCCGGCGACGGTCGTGACCACGCCGCCGCTGATGCGACGGATGCGGTTGTTGAAAGTGTCCGATACATAAACGTCGTCCGTCGGGGTAACGACAATACTGCGCAGGTTGTTAAAAGCCGCCGCGCCCGCCGGGCCGCCATCCCCGGAAAAGCCCGCCGTGCCGGTGCCCGCGTAGCGCACGATGTTCCCCGTGCTGGCCTCCACGAGCCGGATGCGGTGGAGATTCTGCTCGGCGATGAGGAGATCGCCATTGGTCAGCAGTCCCAGCCCGTAAGGCGCGTTCAATTGCGCGGCCGTGGCGGGGCCGTTGTCG
>JAYTIO010000429.1:0-7458 GCA_043731805.1 Pedosphaera sp.
TTCTCGACTTCCTCCTCGATGCTGGACGCGACGGCGCTGTTGCCGATGTTGGCGTTGATCTTCACGAGGAAGTTGCGCCCGATGATCATCGGCTCGCACTCGGGGTGATTGATGTTCACCGGGATGATGGCGCGGCCGGCGGCGACTTCTGCGCGGACGAACTCGGGGGTGATTTCCTTCGGGATGCGCTGCGGAAAACGGCGGAACACCGAAGGCGAATACTCGCTGCTCGCAAGTTGGCTGGAACCGGAATGCTGCTTATCGAGGACGTTGCGGACGTTGTCCTTCGCCATGTCAGCCATCTTCGTGCGACCCATGTTTTCGCGGATGGCGATGAACTCCATCTCGGGCGTGATGATGCCCTGCTTCGCATACCAAAGCTGGGTGACGGGGTGGGCATTGCTAGCACGGAGCGGCTTGCGGCGCTGGCCGAGCAGACCGGGGAATTCCACGAGCCGATTCTTCTCCGCCTTGCTGGCGAACTCGGCGTGTTTGCCGGAGAGGTAGCCGTTGTCCATCGGCTTCACCTCGCGGCCGGAGTATTCGGCCACGTCGCCGCGCGTTTGGATCCACTTCGCACGCAGCGCAGGCAAACCTTCGTCTGACTTGCCAGCGAATGTCGGATCGCCCCACGGACCGGAGCAGTCGTAAACGCGCACGGGGTCATTCGCCGAGACCGCGCCGGTGTAAGATTTCGTCGGCGACAATTCGATCTCGCGCACGGGCACTTGCACGTCGGCGTGGATTTGGCCGGGCAGATAGACGCGTTTGGAGGCGGGCAGTTGCTCGCTGCTGTGGGGTTCGAAGGAGGTCTTGGGGTCGGCGATCATGGGAGAGTAATTCGTGATTAGTAATTAGTTGTGTCGGCGCGCACTGCGACTTGCTGGGGTTGGGGAAAGGAGGCCGATCCTGGGCACTTCCCTTCGCCGGCATTACCCGGAGCAGGTTCTAAGGGTCGGTCACGCTCCCGCGCAACCCTCTCAGCCTTTGCCGCACGCGCGGCCGGTTGGCTCCCCGATTCGGAGCGCAGACTACGCTGGGTGTTGGGCTGGTCAAGCGGGCCGTTGGGCTCCCGAACCGCGCGCGGCCGCGGCCAAGGGCGTCCGTAGCGGGGCGGCTTTGCCCGCGCGAATCCTTGTTTCCGCCGTTGAGCGTAACGCGCGGGCAGCCGCGCCTCGGCGTTACGCCTTCGGCCACAGCCGCACCCAGACGCGCTGGGGCGACGCGATGAGGATATCGCGCAGGAGGGTTTCCATGCTGGCGGCCTTCGGCTCCTCCAGTCGCGCGCAGAGGGCGAAGGTCGCGGCAAAGCCGAGGGCGGTCAGCGCGAAGAAGAGACTGTAGCGGTTCACCGCGAAGCCGTGCCACATCACGTCCAGCCCGCGCAACGAGTCAATCAGCACGCCCCAGAGAATCGGCGAGAGGCCCATCGCCAGACTGCCCACGACCGAGAAGAGCGCGAAGAAATGGTCGCGGCCCATCACCGGGATGATGGCCATCGCGAGTCGCACGTTCGCCATGTTCGCCAGCGCGGTGGTCAAGCCCATGAGGAAGAGTAGTGCCATCAGAATGGGAATCGTCGGTTGCAGCGCGTGGCCCGCGAGCGCCAGCCAACCCGCCACGATGACCAGCCACGTCGCCATGCCGAGCATCAGCACGGGCCGGCTGCCGAGGCGGTCCAGGCGCGGCCCCAGCAGCCACAGACTGCTGAGGCCGCCGAGGAACGCCACCGAACTCACCAGCAGCACGTGGCCTTCACTCAGGCCCGCCTCCGTCTTCAGCCACGCGGTGGTGAAGGCGCCGAGTCCGCCCACCGCGAGCGGCCACGCCACGTTCACGCGGAGCAGTTTCCGAAACGGGGGATGCCCGGCAATCGCCCGCCACGGCACGGGTTCGTGGCGGTTGCGGCGCGCCTCCGCCGGCGGTTCGACATCCGGGATGCGCTGGAGGAAAACGAGGCTCAGACCGCCCATCGCCGCGCTGAGGCTGAAGAGCGCGGCGAACTGCCACGCCGCCGGCTGCTCGCCCAGCGTGAGGGCGGCGAGGACGATGACCAGGAAGCTGGCCAGGTTCACGCACGCCGCGTCGCGCGTGAGGTATTTGCCCCGGACGTTTTCGGGGACGAGCGCGGTGATCCACGGCAGCCACGCGCAGCTCGAGATGCCGCGCGAGAGGTTGAAAGCGAAGAGCAGCAGCAGCACGAGCGCGAGCCGCGCCGTGGCATCCAGCACGCCAGTCAACAGCGGCACCACGGCCAGCGCGCCGATGAACAACACGCGCATCCCCCAGCCCGCATACACAAAGCGCTTGTAGCCGACATGGCTGATGTGACTGGCCGCCGGGATCTGGAAGATGACCAGCAGCGGCATCATGCCCGCGATGATGCCCAGCACGGTGGCGCTCGCGCCGAGGGTCTTGGCGTAGAGAATCATCGGGGTGCCGACGACGATGGGGAAGGACAGCGCGTTGAACGTGGCGAACCAAAAGGCATGGTGCAGCCCCGGCGGAAACCGGACGGGCTCGGGGACGCTGGTGGCGGGGGCGCTCACGGAGGGAGAGTAAGCAGCGTTCAGTTTTCAGTAAGCAGTTTTCATTCAGCAACGTGCCCCTCGCCTGATCGCTCGCTCCTGGCTCCTGACTGAAAACTGCTTACTGAAAAGTGAACACTGATTACCTTCCCCCCGTGCCGCCGCCCCTCGTGCAACTCGACAACGTCAGCGTCTCCCTCGCCGGGAGGCGCATCCTCCACGGCATCACTTGGCGCTGGCGACGCGGCGAGAGCTGGGCGGTGCTGGGCGCGAATGGTTCGGGCAAGAGCACCTTCCTGCGCCTCGTCGCCGGTGAGTTGCATCCCGACCCGGTGGACGGCGGGCGGCGCACTTACGGTTTGGACGGCGAGGTGTCCGCCAGCGCGGCGGGCGTGCGCGAACAGGTCGCGTTTGTCTCGCCGGAGCAGCAGGAGCGTTACCTAAATCTCGAATGGGTCCGCACGGGCCGGGACGTGCTGCTCACGGGCTTTCACCAGACCGACTATCTCTACCGGCGCTTGACGGCGGAGCAGTTGGCGGCGGCGGGGAAACTGGCGGAGGAACTACGGCTCGGCCCGCTGCTGCGGCGCGACGTGCAGACGCTTTCGCAAGGCGAGTTCCGCCGCGTGCTCATCGCGCGCGCGCTGCTGGGCAAGCCGCGCGTGCTGCTGCTGGACGAGTTCACTGATGGCCTCGACCACGCCATGCGCGCGACCCTGCTCGCCGCCGTCCAGCGCGCCGCCGAGACGGGCACGAGCGTGCTGCTGGCGACGCATCGCGAGGATGAATTGCTGCCTGTGCTCCGGCGGCGGCTGGTGCTGGAGGACGGAAGCATCGCCGCGAAAGGGCGCAAAGAGCACAAAGGGGAACGCGAGGGAAACTCTCAACTCTCAACTCTCAACTCTCAACTCTCAGCGAAGGACGGCGTTCGGCCGTTGGAAGTTGGAAGTTGGAAGTTGAACGGTGAGCGTTCCCCTCTGCGTTCTCTGCGCCCTTTCGCGGCTAAATCCTTCATCTTCCGCCTGCGCAACGTCAGCGTGTATCTGGACCGGAAGCCGGTCTTGAAGCACCTCGACTGGGAGATGCGCCCCGGCGAGCACTGGGCCATCACCGGGCCGAACGGCTCCGGCAAGAGCACCTTCCTCAAGCTCCTGCTGGGCGAGTTGCACCCGGCGGTGGGCGGCACGATCCAACGCTTCGGCGAGCGGCAGCGGCACACGCTCTGGGAAATCCGCGCCCGCACGGGCTACGTGGGGCCGGACTTGCAGACGGCGTATCGCGATGCGCTGACAGTGCGGGAGGTCGTCGCCTCCGGCTACTTCGCCAGCATCGGCCTGCTGGACGCGGTCACGCGCACGCAGTGGCGGCGGGTGGACGAGGTGCTGGCGGAACTCTCCCTGAGCGACCTCGCGCGGAAACCATACCTCCACCTCTCCTACGGTCAGCGCCGCCGCGTGCTGTTGGCACGGGCGCTGGTGCATCGCCCGCAAGTGCTGCTGCTGGATGAGCCTCTGGACGGGCTGGATGGGGAGTCGCTACACGAAATGCGGCGTCACTTGGTGACCTTGAGTCGCAACGGGACGACTCTCCTCGTCGTTTCGCACAGGTGGAGAGAGTTGCCAGCGGTGAGCTTTCAAGGACTCACGCTTTCTGCCGCTAAGGGCGGGCACTGATCCAGTCTAGCGGATCAGTTGCCGGGCACCAATCTGGCCTTCTTGTTCTTCTGATCAATCACCAGCTTGTATCCGGGCGGAATGGGGAGGGGCTTAGTCCCCCCGAAATACGACTTTTTCAGATCCTCCACCGTGGGCATCCGTTTGTGAAAGGCCTCGAAACTGGCGATGACATTGTTCAGATCGCTGAACTCCACGCCCGCCTCCACTTGGGGCACATTGACTGGAGCCGGAGCCGCTGGGGCGGCGGAACCCGCCGCAGGCGCTGGGGCCGCAGCGGGCGCGGGTGCTTCGGGCGCTATCTCAGTTGCGGAGGTGGTTTTGCGCTTCCGGCAGCCGACGAGCAGAAGTCCACAACTCAAGGCAAGAATCAAAAACGTCTGCATACTCGTGAAGTTGAAAAGCCGACCATTGGCGGCGGGCACACACCGTTTCACTTCGGACTGGAAGCTCGGTCAGAAAGCCAGTTGGCGTCAACGGTTGAAGTTTGGGAGCCAGCCGGGCCGAGCGTGGGATAGTTCAGCGGGCTTTGGCACCGGGCCTCAGCCCATCTGTGAATCTCGGTGTGCCCATCGGCGAAGGCAAACGAGCTTGCCTTGTTGTGATAGTTGGCCGGGGTGTCGACGAGGAATCCGGTTGTCGTTCCCGGGGTGGTGATGGCCACCGCGAAGCCGTCATCGTTGATGCTCATCGGGTTCTCATCCACAAAGTTGAACAACTGGGTCGGCCCGCCGACTTTCGCATCCATGTCGCCTTCCCGCCCGTATCGCTGATACAGGAGTGAAACCGCGTTATTCGCCCCAACCGTGTTGCGATCTTGCCACTCGCCGGCTGTTGTAAAGGGACCATAAGTGATGTTGGGATTCACAAGAACAACTCCTCCGATGCCCTGGTTCATCGAAATGCTCCGAAGGCGCGGCAGCCCGTTGCCCACATCGTAGCTTTTATCCGCCGGGCATTTGAGTATTTTGGCATTGTTCGCCACGTATTTGGCCATACAAGAATTGGCGATCCACGAGTCGACATTCGTATTACTAACATTCGCTGTAGTGTCCATGTTTGGTCCACCCCAGTTGCCCCGCATGATAAGTCGCCCATCAAAATCCGAAGAATAAAGAACGAAGGCTGTGGCCAACTGCTTCATGTTGTTGGAACACACGGTGCCGGTGGCCTTTTCCTTCGCCTTGCTCAACGCCGGCAAAAGCATCCCGGCCAGGATCGCGATGATGGCGATGACGACGAGGAGTTCGATGAGGGTGAAGGCTGCCGGCCGAGGGGGCTGGCTTCCGGGGCGATTGGGCAGTGCGCGTTTCATGGCAGTGGTGGCTCGGTTGACGGGGCAATCCTTACGCCAGTGGAACGGCCGCGTCAACCCGGGCGTGAGAGCGGGACCAGTTGCGCCCGCCGGGAGCCGAGCCCACCCAAGAAAAGCAAACGGCGGGACCAGAGTCCCGCCGTGGCTGAAGTCGTTGTCGCTGGCGCTTAGTTGGCGGCGGCGGCGGTGGCGCGGCTGGACCGAGTGTCGCGCTCCTTGACGGCGGTCGCGCCCTTGCCGATGCGCTTGCGCAGGTAGGTGAGTTTGGCGCGGCGGACGGCCCCGTGGCGCTCGACCTCAACCTTGTCCACGCGCGGGGAGTTCACCGGGAAGATGCGCTCCACGCCCTCGCCGTAGCTGATGCGCCGGACGGTGAAGGTTTCCTCCAGCCCGCGGCCGCGCTTGCCAATGACGACGCCGCTGAAGATCTGGATGCGCTCCTTGTCGCCTTCGACGACCTTGGTGTGGACCTTGACGGAGTCGCCCACGTTGAAGACCGCCTTCTCCTTGCGGAGCTGTTCGCCGTGGATTTTGTCGAGTAGTGCCTGGTTCATAAATTGTTTCGGTCGTGGCGGCGATGTCGCCACCGAGTTTTGTTTCGTTCGGTTGGCGGTCAGGGACCGCCGCTAGAGTTTCAAGTCTGTCCGTCGAGCAAATCGGGCCGCCGTTCCTGCGTGCGCTGCGTCGCTTGTTCACGCCGCCACTTCTCAATCTCCGCATGGTTGCCGGAGAGGAGCACGTCGGGAACTTTCAGCCCCCGGAACTCCGCCGGCCGCGTGTAGTGCGGATACTCCAGCAGACCGTGGCTGAAGGATTCGTCCGCCGCGCTCGCGTCGTCGCCCAGCACGCCTGGCAGCAGCCGCGTCACACAATCTACGATGACCATCGCCGGCAGCGCGCCGTTGGTCAGGACGTAGTCGCCGATGGACAACTCGTCGTGAACCAGCGCCGTGCGGACGCGTTCGTCGTAGCCTTCGTAGCTGCCGCAGATCAGGAGCAAATGCTCCTGCGGGGCCAGCTCGCGTGCGATGGCCTGGGTGAACTTCCGGCCCGCCGGGCCGAGCAGAATCACCCGCGTCGCGGCGGTCTTCAGTTGCTCAACTGCTTCAAAGATCGGTTCGGGCTTCAACAGCATCCCCGGTCCGCCGCCGAATGGACGGTCGTCCACCGTGCGGCGCTGGTCGTGCGTGTAGTCCCGCAGATTGTGGATGCACAGGTCCAGCTTGCCTGCGTCTCGTGCGCGCTTGACGATGCTCTCATCCAGCGGACCCACGAACATCCCCGGGAACAAGGTGAGCACGTCAATCTTCATGCTCTGGGTGGCGCGGTCCCGGTCGCGCCCCGATCTGGGCCATTCAGTCTTCGACAATCTCCACCGTGCAGCGGAGGCCACGCTTGGCCGCGCCCACCTGCGTCAGCGAGCGGATGGCCTGAATGGTCGCGCCCTGCTTGCCAATGATTTTGCCCACGTCGGTGGGGTGCAGGCGCAGTTCGAACAGCGTCTGTCCGGCCTGCTCGACCGGCGTGATGGTCACCGCGTCAGGCCGGTCCACGAGGCCCTTCACGACAAATTCGAGGAAGGCCTGCATGGTCGGTTACTTGGCGGCAGCAGCAGCCGGGGCAGTCGTGGCGGCGCGACGAGCTTTCTTCATGAAGCTCGCCACGGTGTCGCTGGGCTGCGCGCCCTTGCTGACCCAGTAGTCGGCGCGCTCGAGGTTGATCTTGAAGTTGATGTCCTTCTGACCGGGCAGGTAAGTGCCGATTTCCTCGATGAACTTGCCATCGCGCGGACTGCGGCCATCGGCCACGACCACGCGAAAGGCCGGCGTATTGCGCGCGCCGACTCGCTTCAAACGGATTTTGACTGGCATAAAAGCGTTCTGTTTCGCCGTTGCGCCGCGCTGCTACCGACACGCGTCGCCTCGGTCCCTATCAAAAAGGA
>JAYTIO010000430.1:0-3169 GCA_043731805.1 Pedosphaera sp.
AGGATGGTGCGGATGGTCGTGGTCTTGCCGGAGCCGTTGGGGCCGATGAAGCCGTAGGTGCAGCCGGTGGGGACGGTGAGCGTGAGGTCGCGGACGGCGGTGTGCGCGCCGAAGGTCTTGGTGACGTTGGTGAGCCGGACCGCGGGGGGCGGCGGGGCGGCGGAGAGCGGCGGCGGCATTCCGGTTCAGCGTTGCAGCGGCACGACTAGCTCGCCCAGCTTGTTGATGTAGCCGTAGCCGTCCTTGATGATGCGCACGCGGGCGCGGCCATCTTTGAACTTCTGCGCCTCGTCGAACTGCGCGGGCACGACGAGCTTCCCGGCGCGGTCAATGTAGCCGAGCTTGCCACTGAAACTCACCGCGGCCATGCCCTCGGAGAAGTCGTGCGCGCCCTCGAACTGCGCGGGGATGACGAGGTTGCCCAGGAGATTGACGTAGCCCCATTTCGTGGCCGGGAACTTGCCCAACCCGACGACTGCCAGCCCTTCGCTGAACTCGCCTGCGTAGTCGAACTGCGGCTGGATGACGAACTCGCCGGACTTGTCGCGGTAGCCGTATTTGCCCTTGCGCGGGAAGGGCAGCGGGGGTTCACCGGCCTTCTTCGTCTCCTGCGCGGAGCCGAGCGCGAGTGAAGCGGCGAGGGCTAGAAGCAAGGGCAGTTTCATGCCGCCACTGGTAGCAAGCCCGCCCGCGCCGCGCAACCCAAGCCAAGGGAAAGTTTGCTTCGGCCCAGGCACGGGCGGCGCGGCAGCAAGGCAGGTTGCCCGGGGTGGCGCTGCGCTCGTCGCAAGCCCAAAACCAAGATTGACCGTCTCCGGCCACTTGCTACATTGCGCGCCCTTTGACGGCAATTTTGAGCCGTCAGCCTTATGCGACATACAATTTCAGTGCTGGTGGAAAACAAGTTCGGCGTGCTCACGCGCGTGGCCGGCCTCTTCTCGGGGCGCGGCTACAACATTGACACGCTCAACGTCGCGCCCACGCAGGACGCGAGCGTCTCGCGCATGACCATCGTCACGCGCGGCGACGACGCCACGCTCGAGCAGATCGTCAAGCAGCTCAACAAGCTGGTCGAGGTGCTCAAGGTCATTGATTTCCGCGACGGCGAATACATTGACCGCGAGCTGGTGCTGGTGAAGGTGGGCGTGGACTCCAAGTCGCGCGCCGAGGTGATGCAGATCACCGACATCTTCCGCGCCAAGATCGTGGACGTGCAGCCCAAGAGCCTCACCATTGAGATCACCGGCAACGAGAGCAAGGTGGAGAAGTTCCTCGTGCTCATGCAGACCTTCGGCGTGCTCG
Source organism: Pedosphaera sp. (assembly GCA_043731805.1). Classification (GTDB taxonomy): domain Bacteria; phylum Verrucomicrobiota; class Verrucomicrobiia; order Limisphaerales; family SXTU01; genus SXTU01. Next base: position 1,303 of record JAYTIO010000430.1, read on the forward strand.
ACCTCACGCGCACGGGCAAGGTGGCCTTGCCCCGGAAATAGAATTTAAACGAGATGAATCAGGAAAGCAGGAAAGCAGGAAAGGAGCGCGCCCAATTGCGTCGCTTCGGTTCCCTTCCTGCCTGCCTGCTTTACTGATAAACACAAAACACCATGCCCGCTAAAGTTTATTCCGACAAAGACGCCGACCTCGGCGTGCTCAAGACCAAGACCCTCGCCGTGCTCGGCTTCGGCTCGCAGGGCCACGCCCACGCGCTGAACCTCAAGGACAGCGGCCTCACCGTCATCATCGGCCTCTACGAAGGCTCCAAGTCCATCGCCGTCGCGCGCGAAAAGGGCTTCGAGGTCGTCCCCACCGCCGAGGCCGTGAAGCGCGCCGATGTCATCATGGTCGCGCTGCCGGACACGAAGCAGGCCGCCGCCTACGAGAAGGACATCGCGCCCAACCTCACCAAGGGCAAGACCCTCCTCTTTAGCCACGGCTTCGCCATCCACTTCAAGACCGTCGTGCCGCCAAAGAACGTGAACGTCATCATGGTCGCGCCCAAGGGCCCGGGCCACATCGTCCGCCGACAATACACCGAGGGCAAAGGCGTGCCCGCCCTCATCGCCGTCCACCAGGGCGGCAGCGCGGCGAAGAAGGTCGCGCTGGCTTGGGCCAAGGGCATCGGCGGCACCCGCGCCGGCGTCATCGAGACAGATTTCAAGGAAGAGACCGAGACCGACCTGTTCGGCGAGCAGACCGTCCTGTGCGGCGGTTGCACCGCGCTGGTGAAGGCCGGTTACGAAGTGCTGGTCGAGGCGGGTTACTCGCCGGAGATGGCCTACTTCGAGTGCTTGCACGAGCTGAAGCTCATCGTGGACTTGATGAATGAAAAGGGCATCGCCGGGATGCGCTTCTCCATCTCCGAGACAGCCAAGTGGGGCGACGTGAGCGTCGGTCCGAAGATCATTGATGCCTCCGTGAAGAAACGCATGAAGAAGGCGCTCAAGGAAATCCAGTCCGGCAAGTTCGCCAAGGACTGGGTCGCCGAATACAAGGGCGGCTACAAGAAATACAATGCCCTGCTCGCCGCCGATGAGACCCACGGCATCGAGAAGACCGGCGAACGCCTGCGTGGCCTGATGCCGTGGATGCCCAAGCGCTCGATCAAGGGCGTGCAAGCCGCCTACTGACGAGGAGCGAGGAACGCAGGAACTTCAAACCGCCGGGAGCGCAAGCTGCCGGCGGTTTTTTCATGAGGAGAGCAGGAGGGCAGGAGCGGGGGAAAAGCTGCGCGACTTCAATTCCCTTCCTGCCCTCCTGCCTTCCTTATCAAAAACCCCTCCCCCTCCTCGCTGGAAATCTGCTTGAACCCGCACCCGGCTCCGGTGTCCATTGCAGCCGGCAACCTTTAACCCTATGGCCCTTTACATCTACGAAACCATTCCCAAGAACTCGAAGCAGAAGCCGCGTCGCTTCGAAGTGCAGCAGAGCATGAAGGACGCGCCGCTGACGCAGGACCCGAAGACCGGCCTGCCGGTGCGGCGCGTCATCACGGGCGGCACTGGAAGCATCTTCCGGGGCCTGAGCATCCTCTCGATGAACCGGCCAAAGCGGGGCAAATAGCTAGCAGCGGTTAGCGATCAGCGATCAGCAAGACCACTTTTGGCTGACTGTAGTCATCGCTGACGGCTTCCCTACTTTGCCCATCGGCTTCCACCCACTGCCGGGGATGAGCTCCCGGCTGCCCTGGTCGGTCTGGCAGCCGGTGGCGGCAAGCAGGACCAGCGACCGCAGCGGTTTCGTGGCCCGGACATAAACGGGGTTGTCAGCCGCGTAAGCCTGTTGCAGATTGCCGAGGAGGTCACGATGCCGGGCAAATTCA
>JAYTIO010000431.1:0-6582 GCA_043731805.1 Pedosphaera sp.
CTTGCGGTCGAGCAGCGGATGCCGGAAAGCCACGCGCGATTCCCAACGCGCCTTGGCGTGCGGACGGCAGAAGCGCCCGGAGTGCGTGAGTTGGAAGCCAACCACGAGATCGTGCGTCGTGCCGTGGCGCTCGGCGTGCGCGCTTTTCAGAATGCCCATCAGCTCCGCGAGGCCCGCCTGATTTTCCTCCGCGATGATGAGCTGGTTCGGATTCGCGCGCCCGTCAGGCCGCACGGCCATCGCCTCCGCGCCGCAGATCATCTTGGCGCCGCTCTCGCCGAAGCGCCGCCAGCGCCGGCGCATCTCGTCAGTCACGCCGCCGGTCGGCGTGCCGTCCCAGCCTTCCATCGGATGAATCACGATGCGGTTGCCGGGGCGCTTGCCGTTGATCACCACGTGTGCCGGCTCCGCGAGCGGCGAGGGTCCGGCGCCGAGCGCCTCGGCGGGCAGCTCGAGGCCGAGCGTGGTGCAGGCCGCGTGGAAATCCGCGAGGGACTTCAACGCGCCGAGGCGGACGGGCGGAGCGGCGGTGGTGGCGATGGTCATATGCGGGCCGATTGGAGGACAATTCTGGCCGTTGGTAAAATAGTAATGTCCGCGCCAGCGCGCCGGGGGGGTGTTTGCGAATAGCTGACGTGACGAGAAGGAACACCGTCGCCAGACCATCCGCCGCCCGAGCCGCCGCGAGCCGGCGGACGGCTCACGGTGAAGTGATTCTCAAGCCGGTGATGCTGCCCTTGAATGGCCCGGTGCCCGTGTAGGCGGCGACGGGTTTGCCATTGTCGTGGCCGAGACAAAAATCCTCCTGGGGCTGGCGGGCGAGGAGCCGTCTGGCCTTGCCGGTCACGGCGGTTTGCTCGCCAACCTTGAGCATCATCGTGGCGTCGGCGGCGAGCGTGGCGGTGATGCTCGCGCTACCGGTGAATTCAGTGGGCGCGACGATTTCGGTGAACTCGGTGCCCGCGCCGGTGCGGAGGAGGAAGGCGACGCGCCCGGCCTTCAGGTGCAACGCATAGCCCGCGCTCAAGCCGCCGTGCGCGAGGATGATCGTGTCGCGCAGCGGCGTCTCGACCGTGCAGGAAATCGTGAAGGGCTTGCCGCCGATTTGCGGGGCGTGCGCGGAATCCAATGCGTCGCCGGGCTTCAAGGCGGCCAGGCTCGCGGCCTTCTCGGGCGCGGTGGCGGTAGCGTTCTTCTTCGCGTCCTGCTTGCCGCGCGGCGCATCGTCCCCCATCCGGTAAAGCGGTTGGGGATTCGCCACCACGCCGGCTGGACGGCGCGCAGTCGGATCCTTGCCGCCAATCTCCGCCGCCATTCTCGCTGCGAGCGCCTGGAGCTTCGCGACAATCTCGGGCTGCTGGTCAGCGACGTTGGTCTGCTCGCCGATGTCCTGGTCGAGGTGGTAAAGTCGCGCAGCCTTGCCGGTGGCGTCGGGGGCCACGGCCTTGCCCATCGTCTCGGACTGGGGCGCGATGGCGAGTTTCCACGGGCCCTGGCGGACGGCCTGGAGGTTGTAGCCAGCGAAGTAGTAGTGCGCCTCGCGTTGCGACTCCTTCGATTGGCCGAAGAGCAGCGGCGAAATGTCGCGCCCATCAATCACCGGTTGCGCGGGCACCGTGCCGCCTGCGAGCGCGACGGCGGTGGGCAGCAGGTCGATGGTCCCCGCGACCGCGTCGCACACGCTGCCGGGCGCGATTTTTCCCGGCCACCACGCGAGGGTCGGCTCGCGCATGCCGCCTTCCCAGGTGCTGCCTTTGCCGCCGCGCAACGGTCCCGCGCTGCCACCGTCCGCGCCCTTGGTGAGCCACGGGCCGTTGTCGCTGGTAAACACTACGAGCGTGCGCTCGGCGAGCTTGAGTTCGCGCAACGTGTCGAGCACGCGCCCGACGCTCCAGTCCACTTCCTCGACCCAGTCGCCGAAGCGGCCGTTCGCCGACTTGCCCGCGAACGCCTTGCCCGGGTGGATGGGCGTGTGGACGGCGTTGTGCGGGAGGTAGAGCAGGAACGGTTTCTCCTGATGGGCGCGAATGAAACCCAGCGCCTCGTCCGTGTAGCGCTCGACGATGCGGCTCTGCGCGTCCTCGTTCAGCAGTTCCACCACTTTGTCATCGCGCAGCAGCGGCACGACGCGTTCGCCGGTCTGCGCGGACTTGCGCAACATGTCGTTCGAGTAGGGAAAGCCGAAGTAGTGGTCGAAGCCCTGGCGCGTCGGGAGAAATTCCGGCTGGTCGCCGACGTGCCATTTGCCGATGCACATCGTGGCGTAACCACGCGCCTTCAACCGCTCGGCGATGGTGAATTCATTCGGATGGAGGCCGTTCGCCTGGCCGGGAAAGTAAACGCCCGGCACCGAGACGCGCGCGCCGTAGCAGCCCGTGAGCAGTTGCGCCCGCGACACCGAGCAGACCGGCGCGGCGTAGAAGCTGGTGAGCTTCATCCCCTCGCGCGCCATGCGGTCGAGGTTGGGCGTGCGGTTCTTCGTCGAGCCGAACGGCCCGATGTCGCCGTAGCCCATGTCGTCGATGAAGAGGATGACGATGTTGGGTATTGCCGCCGGGGCAACGGCGGCAGGAAGCGGCGAAGGGGCGGTGAGCAACAGGGCGAGGAGGAAGGCGATGTGTTTCATGACGGCAGGTGATTACGGGTTTCGGAGGGTGCGCATTCACGCCACCCTGGGCGGTGAAGGAAATCCTGCACGCATGGCGGGGCGCAGGACGACTTGCAAAATGAGGCGCAGCAAGTTGAACCAACGCGCGCCAGCTTGGGGGGGGGGACTGCAACGGCGCTCCCACTCGCGAAGGTTGGTTTCCGTGATGCTAAGCACGGCGAGCGCCTTGGCGGTCGGCGCTGGCACCACCGGCAGGGCGGCGATGGGCGGAACCGGGGAGAGCCGGCTGAAGATCGTCCGCGTCGCCCAGATGAAGCTCGCGTTGGAGAGGCCCAGCAGGACGCCGCAGAGCACGCCCAGCCACAGCCGGGTCTGATATGACGCATCGGGCGTCAGCCGAACGGGCAGTGCGGACGGCGTCGAGCGGTTGCGCGGCCAGGCGGGGCAGCCGCCGAGCGCAGGCGGCGATTTCTTGAGCGAGGCAAACGATTCCTTCTCCACCTAACCTGGGGGTTACTTGACGCCGGCCAGCCGCTCTTTCCAAAGCTTGTGCAACTGCACCGTGGCGCGCACGTCGCGCAGGCAGTAGTCGGCGATCTCCTTGTGCCGCCCCTCCGCGACCATGCTCGTGACGTCGTTGCCGGTGATGCCGTGGCTCTTCGGCGATTCGATGCCGAAGGCCTTGCAGTAGAAATCCAAGTTGAACTTCCGCGCCGCGCCATCGCGCCCACTTACGCTGTAGAAGGTCAGTTGCTCCGCGAGGTCGCAGTGCGGCGCGGTGGCGTAGCGGTAGCCCAGCCAGTCCTTGCGCGTGATGGGGACGTTCAGCAGGGCGGAGCGCAGGTAGAGGAACGGCACGTCGAAGCCGCGGCCGTTGAAGGTGACGACTTGCTGGTAGTGCTTGGCCGCGTCCCAGAAGGCGGTAAGCAGCTCGTGCTCGTCGGCACACGGCACGAACTTCACCGGCCCGGCCTCCGCCTCGTCCTCGAAGTCCTCTGCTTGGAAGAGCACCTGCCCGCCCTGTGTGTCGGCGTTGAGCATAGCGATGCACACGACCTGCGCGGTGAACGGCCAGAGGCTGAAGAGCCGGGTGATTTCCTCGCGCTTGGCGGGTTGCTGCTCTGCGGGCAGCTTCTGCGCCTCGCGGAAAAGGTATTCCTGCTGCGCCTCGTCGAACAGCTCGACGGGCAGGCGTGAGGTCTCAATGTCGAAGACGAGGGTGGCCATAGCTTTCGCCGCATGGTCGGGCTGAACTGGGCGCATTTCAACCGTGAAGAAGTGGCGAGCGCAAGTCAGGTTGCGCCCCACCCAGTCTGCCACCACTCAACTTTCCACTTCGCAGACCGTCACCGGCTGCTATCCTCACCCCAGCCTAAAACCCCGACTCCTTATGCGTGCGCCCTTGCTTGCCCTTCCGTTGCTCCTCGCCCTCGTCCACCACCTACCCGCCGCCGCGCTGCCCATCGTCAGCGAAGTCGAGTGGCAGCCGTTCGTCGCGCAGGTGCGGCGGCTCATCGAGGCCACGGATTATCTCGGCGCGCCGTTCAGCGCGGCGGACAAGGCGGCGCTGAACGCAGCGATGGAGTCAGCCGACCACAAGGCCGCCGTCGTGAAGCTCCAAGAAACCCTCGACCGCTACGCGCTCATCGGCGTTCACATCAACCCCGAGATGCGCGTGAAGGTCGCTGCTGGCGACGCCAAGCCCGAGCTGATGCAGGACGGCTGGCGGCAGTTCCTCGTGAAGGTCGCCAACGAGTCCGGCACCACCGCGCCGCTCGCCGCTGTCAGTCCCAACGCCCAGTCCGTCCACAACGTCCGCGCCGCCACGACGTCGTCCGACAAGCTGCGCCGCAAGCAGGGAGACCCGCCCACGCTCAATCTCGCCGACCTCTGGCTCGACATGCAGATGTTCGACAAGCAACCGCTCCGCCCCGCGCTCTCCGGCCTCACCGTCGAGTATCGCCTCGTGCAGCTCTACAGCCGCGACGCCGGCAAGCGCGAGGCGAAGATTGGCTTCAACGTCGGCCAGGGCACGCAGGACATCGGCTTCCGCAACGAGGCGGACCTGCTCTTCACCTGCCTGCCCGCGCCGGAAATCACGCTGGGCGTGAAGGACGAGAACGGGAAGCCCGCCACCGCTGGCTTCGTCATCCGCGACGCGCAGGGCCGCGTGCATCCCTCGCAGGCCAAGCGGCTCGCGCCCGACTTCGCCTTCCACCCGCAGGTCTATCGCATGGACGGCGAGACGATTCGTTTGCCGGAGGGCGATTACACCATCGAGTTCGACCGCGGCCCGGAGTCAGTCCTCCAACGGCGCAAGGTCAGCGTGACGAAGGCCACCAAGCGCCTCGACTTCAAGGTCGAGCGGTGGATTGACCCGATGAAGTTCGGCTACGTCTCCGGCGACCACCACATCCACGCCGCCGGCTGCGCGCACTACACGAACCCGACCGAGGGCGTCCACGCGCCGGACATGGTGCGGCACATTCTGGGCGAGGACTTGAAGGTCGGCGCGAACCTCACGTGGGGGCCGTGCTTCGACTACCAGAAGCAGTTCTTCACCGGCAAGGACGACAAGGTTTCCCTCCATCCCTACGTGCTGCGCTACGACATCGAGGTCTCCGGCTTCGGCTCGCACCAGAGCGGGCACCTGTGCTTGTTGCGGCTCAAGGACCAGATGTATCCCGGCGGCGACTCGAAGAACCATTGGCCCACGCTCGGCCTGAACACGCTGCGCTGGGCCAAGGCGCAGGGCGCGCTCGTCGGCCCCGCGCACAGCGGCTGGGGCCTGAACCTCCCGACCGGCGACCTGCCCAGCTACGATCTCCCGCCCTTCAACGGCATCGGCGCGAACGAATACATCATGGCCGTGACGCACACCGTGCCCGGCCCGGACGCGAAGCCCGTGCCGGCCGTGGACTTCCTCAGCATGGTGGACACGCCCTACGCGTGGGAGCTGAACATCTGGTATCACACGCTCAACGTCGGCTTCCGCACCCGCATCAGCGGCGAGACGGATTTTCCCTGCATCTACGGCGAGAAGGTCGGGCTCGGGAGGAGCTATGTGGCAGTCGTAAACCCTTCCGTCTACTATAACATATTAATCTCAGCTTCCGCTGAACCGCCACCAAGACCTACGTGGACATATGAGGGTTGGTGTGAAGGCATCCGTGAGGGAGCGAACTACGTAAGCGACGGCAAAAGTCATCTCATGCTTTTTACAGTTAAGACCGGTGGACCCAGCCCAAAAAACTCACCGTATTGGCGATCGACTAAAGGAGTGATTACTCAGGGCTTCGACGGCAGCGAAATCAAACTTCAGCAGGCTGGCATGGTCTTCATCGACGCCGCCGTCGCCGCCCGCCTCAACGACCAACCCGACCCCGCGTTGAAGAACCGCCCTTACTCCCAAAAACCCTACTGGGACATCGAGCGCGCCCGCATCGGCGAGTCGCGCGAAGTCCCGGTGGAACTCATCGTCAACGGCCAGATCGTCGCCACCAGACGCATCGTTGCCGATGGCAAACTGGTGGACGTGGCCTTCGAGACGAAGATCGAGCGCAGCAGTTGGGTCGCGTTGCGCATCCTGCCCAGCAGCCACACGAACCCCATCTGGGTGATGGTCGGCGACCAACCCGTGCGCGCCTCCAAGCGCAGCGCCGATTGGTGCGCCAAAGCGTTGGAGTTGTGCTGGACGCAGAAAGAGCGCACCTACGCCGACGCCGAAAAGCCCCAAGCCAAGCAGGACTACGAGCACGCCCGCCAAGTCTATCGCAAGCTCCTGGCCGAAAGCCCCGTGGACTAGCCTCGAACGCTGGAGTGGCGTGGTGGCTCAGTTGGGTAGGGCGAGTCGGCTCGCGAGGACGCTCGCCCTACCAAGGTGAGCCACCAGCCGAAGTGGCCGGTGCCACCCACACGACTTTCCAAAACCAGATTTGCGCCTCGCCCCACCCTCGTGCTTCACTCCGCGCGTC
>JAYTIO010000432.1:0-5143 GCA_043731805.1 Pedosphaera sp.
CGCGGTGGACATCGTGTATGCGCAGAAGCTCGCGGCGCTGGACCGCTGGTTGCCGCAGCACGTCGCCCTCACCGCGCCGGCCACCGACGTGCCCAACACCTACGCCGAGTGGCAGCTCTTTGTCCCCGCCACCAAGCGCGTCTCCAGCTTCGGCGGCACCATGAGCATCGCGCGCGGGACGACCTACGGCCTGCGCGAGGCGTGGGACCGCTTCCTCTCGTGGTGGGAGGATGTTTGGGGCCAACTCCTCGGCGGGTTGGCCTTCCTCGCGGTGGTTTATTTCATCGCGCGTTCGGTGAAGGTGAACGGGATGAAAGGCTTTGGCACCGCCGCCGTGGTGCTGTTCGTGTGCGCGATAATGGCGGGCATGATGTTGCCCGCGCTGTCCAAGGCGAAGGCCAAGGCCGGCCGCATCAAGTCGGTGAGCAACCTCAAGCAAATCGGTCTCGGCGCGCGGGTCTTCGCCAATGACAACGCTGACCGTTACCCGGACAGCTTCGAGGAAATGATGACGGAGCTGGGCACGGACAAAATCTTAACCGACCCCGAGAGCGGCGAGCCCTATGTGTGGGTCGGCGCGGGCAAGCCGGTCCATCCGGATGCAATCCTTGCCTACTCTCCCGTGGATAACGGTGGCCGCGCAGTAGTTCTATCCGATGGCAGCGTGCAGACGATGAGCAGCTCGGCCTTCGCGCTCGCGCAGCAGAAGGACGCACAAATCGTCGCTCAGTCCGCCGTGCGCCAGGCGCAGGGCGTGGGGATGAAGAAGGATGCGCAGGCATTACTCGGCAAGGCCGTAGTTAGTGGCGATTTCACCACGATGAACGGCGCGGCGAGCAGTCGTAGCATCCGATTGAACGTGGACGGCTCGGTGGACTCTACGTTCAACCCGACCGACGCGACCCCGAACAAGCCGGGAAGGCCGATGGCCAAACAGATGGAGCAGTCGCGCCGTGAGTCTGGCGAAGTCGAGCGGTTGGCGCGCGAGCCACAACTCGCGTTGGCAGACCGCGCGGACAAGCTCCCCGAATCGCTCAAGGCCGAAGCCAAGGCAACCGGGGAGCCCAACCGAGCAAAAATGAATTGGGCGTTTCAAGCGGTCGACAAGCCCGCCGATGCCAAAGGAGAGGCCGACGCGCGCTACCGTGGCGAAGTCGCCGCGCAACGGAAGGCTGCCTCCGGCCCGATGCCGTCGACTCCGCCGCCGATGGCCGTGCCCATGCCGTCCATTCAGAATCAAACCGTGTCGGTTGACTTTGGGACCGCCAATGGAGCAGCCGTCGCGGGCGACGACACAGTTTTGGCTGGCCGGATTGATGGCCTTGCTCGCTCTAGGGACCAGAGCGGATCCTTCCAACTCGGTATGCTCGCCGCCGGTGGAGTCGGTGGTGACGGAGGCGCACCGGGTGGAGGCCCCGGTTTTGCCAACACCGCTGGCGAGGCCGCGCAGACGGCGGTGGGGATGCGGTCCATTCGCATCGACATCCCGCGCAGTGGGCAAGCGTTCACGTTTACCAAGGTGCTCAACCTCAACAAGGATGCGCTGGGCATAGAGCTGTCCTTGATGCCGCTGGGCAAGTTCCGCGCGGCGCAGTCCGCCGGGCAGCTCGCGCTCTTCCTCGGCGGCCTGCTCTGGGCGCTCATCTGCTGGCGCAGCGCGGACCGCAGTTCCTTCGGCATCGCGCTCGGACTGGCGCTGGCGCTGGCAGGTGTGGTGTGGCTAGGGCTCTCGGCGCGCACGCTGCATTGGGTTCTTATCGCGGCGGTGCCGTTGGTTGGGGCGGCGTTGCTCGTGTGGCTGGCGTGGAAATTTTGGCCGAAGAAAGAAGTAATCAGTGTTCAGTCTTCAGTAATCGGTGAAACGCCGATTGCCAGTGTGCCGGTCGCGGAACCGAAGCCTTCAACGCCGGACAGTGGCTCCGGTCCTGTCCCGCCCGCCGCCGCTTCAATCCTCCTCCTCATTGGCTCCCTGCTCGCGCCGAACGCATTCGGCCAAGACCAATCGGCAATCGCCAATCGCCAATCCGCAATCACGCTCCAGTCCGCCACCTACACCGGCACCATCCGCGAGAAGGCCGCCGAGTTCACCGCCACGCTCGCGCTCACGAGCACCGGCACGAACCAGACCTTCACGCTCTTCGGCGAGGACGTGGCCATCCAGAGCTTCACGGCCAAGACCGGCGACGCGCGGCTCGTGCGCGAGGGCGGCACGGCGCGCGTGTGGTTGCCCAAGGCCGGCGCGGTCACGGTGGAGTTGAAACTGTTCGTGCGGCTGGATGGCGACGTGACGAAGCGCCGGCTCGGCTTCGGCCTGCCGCCCGCGCTGGCCAGCCAGTTCACCGCGCTCATTGACGAGCAGGACGCGGATGTCGAATTCCCCAGCGCCGTGGCCTTCAAGCGCACGTCCGTCGGCAAGCAGACGCGCGTCGAGGCCATCATCGGCAGCACCGACCGCGTGGACCTCGCGTGGACGCCGCGCATGAAACGCCTCGCCGAGATGGACGCCACCGTCTTCGCGCAGACCGCCACGCTCGTGACCGTCGGCGGCGGCGTGGTGAACTCGCGCGCGGTGGTGGATTACCAAATCGCGCAGGGCGAACTGCGGCAGGCGAAGGTCCGACTGCCCGCCGGGCAACGGCTCCTGCGCGTCGAGGGCGAGGGCATTCGCACTTGGGAGCTCGTCACGGAAGGCGGCGCGGAAACGGTCGTCGTGGACTTGCTCAAAGGCGTGAGCGCGAACTGGCGGCTGACCATCGAGACCGAGAAGCCGCTCGCCGCGTTGCCCGCGACGGTGAAGGTGGAAGTGCCCATCGTGCAGGACGTGCGCCGCGAGGCCGGCCTTGTCGCCGTGCGCGGCGCGGAGGAGACGAGCCTGGCCGTCGAGACGGCGGAGGACTTGCAGCGCGTGGACCTCGCGGAGTTCAACCGCGCCAGCAAGCTCAACCACACCGACCTCGTCAGCGCCTTCCGCTACCTGCGTAGCACGTTCGCGCTCACGGTGAAGGCCGAGGCTGTGCAGCCGCAGATTGAGGCCGTGGTGATGCAGCGCCTGCGCCTCGGCGCGGAACAGCTCACGCTCGCGGCGGAGGTGAGCTACACGGTGAAGAAGGCCGGCATCTTCCAGTTGCGCGCGCAGATTCCGGTGGGCTGGCGGATTGAAACCGTCGCCTACGTGGACGCCGCCTTGCGCGCGAAAGGGAGTGCGCTCATGCCCATCAATAACTGGACCGAGAAGACCGAGGCCGGTGTGCGCGTGCTCGAAGTTCCCTTGCGCGAACGCACGCAGGGCCAGGTCTCGCTGCTGGTCATCCTCGCGCAGACGGTGAAGGAAGCGCCGAAGACCTTCGCGGTCCCGGCGGTGCATCCGCTCGGTGTCCACAACCTCAACGGCTTCGTCTCCGTGTCCACCGAGGCGGGCATCTCGCTGAAGACGGAGAGCTTCGACGGCTTGACGGAAGTTCCCGCGGCCGCGACGCCGGTGGGCATTTACAAGGGCGCGCGCGAGGTTCCGACGCTGGCCTTCAAGTTCCTTTCCCCCGACCCGACGCCGAGCGCCGCGTGGAAGCTCAGCGTCGCGACGGAGCAACTCGAGTCGTGGGTGCGGGCCGAGGTGGTGAACCTCATCAGCGTGTCCGAGACGCTCGTGAGCGGGCGCGCTCTCGTGCGGCTGGACATCGCAAACGCGCCGGTGAAGGAGTTCCGGCTGAAGATTCCGCTGACGGTCACGAACGTGGACATCACCGGGCCGAACATCCGCCGCCGCGACCAGACGGGCGAAGTGTGGCGCGTGGAGTTGCAGAACAAGCTGCGCGGCCAGCACACGTTCATGGTGACGTGGGAGCAGCCGCGCGCCGCGAAGTCCTCCGCGCTGGTGGAATTGCCGGCGGTCGAGGCCGTGGGCGTCGAGCGCGAGACTGGCTCCGTGGCCATCCTCGCGAAGCCGCCACTGCAAGTGTCCGAGAAGGCCGCGAGCTCGGAGATGATGCGGATTGACGCGCGCGAACTGCCGGAGTGGGCGGCGGCCTACGCGAGCGGCGCGAAGGGCGAGCAGGTTGTCCTCGCGTGGCGTTACCTGCGGCCCGGCTGGAAGCTGGCGGTGACGCCGCAGCGCTTCGCCGAGGCGGCGGTATTGCAGGCACTCGTGGACAGCGCGCGGCTCACGACGGTCGTGGCTGACGACGGCCAGATGATGACGGAGGTTTCGTTGTCCGTGCGCAACAACGGGCGGCAGTTCCTCGAAGTGGAATTGCCACCGGGCGCGAAGGTGTGGAGCACTTTCGTGAACGGCCAGCCCGTGCGCCCGACGAAGCAAGGCGGCAAGTTGCTGCTGCCGATGGAGCAGGCCGGCGGCGACGCGCCGCTGCCGATTGAGTTCACTTACGTGGCGGCGGACAAGTTCCCGAAGCGTCAGGGCAACGTGGCCTTCGCCTCGCCGAAGTTCGACGTGCCGCTGAAGAACGCGCGCTGGGAGCTGCTCCTGCCGCCCGACTACGAATACACGGACTTCGCCGGCACCATGGGCCGCGATGTGAGCGGCGCGCCCGTGGTGACGGTGAACTACTCGGCGGCGGACTACTCGCGGCAGGAGGCGCGCAGCAAGGAGGTGCGCGACAACGAGTCCAAGTCGAGCCTCGGCCGACTGAGCAGCCTGTTATCCTCGGGCAAGCTCAACGAGGCGAACGGAGAGTTCTTCAACTACAAGCGCAACCCAGGTCAGAGTGGTCAGGGTGGCGGCGGGAACAAAGGCGCGGAGGTGGATGAGGTGAGGCAGTTGAAGGAAGTGGAGAAGCAACTTCGGCAGTCGCAGGCGAGCAACTTGGTGCAGGCGCAGCAGGCTTACTCGTTGGACAACGCGAGGAAGCTGGGTGTTAGGATGGTCGACACTGACGCTGACGGGGTTGTCGATGCCAAGAGTTTGTCGGCTTTCGATTCGCAGGCAGTTCGCTATGACACTCAGGCCGCCGAGCAGCAGTTGGAGAAGCTCCAGAAGGCGCAGGAAGTGACCGTGGCCACCGTGCAACCGCTGCGGGTGAACCTCCCGTTGCGCGGCCAGCGCCACGCCTTCACGCAAGTCCTCCAGACCGAAGTGAACAAGCCGATGACCGTGGAGTTCACCGCGCGCAACCAGAAGGCCGGCGGCTGG
>JAYTIO010000433.1:0-2913 GCA_043731805.1 Pedosphaera sp.
GATGCGAACCGAGGTGCCGGGGTCGTTGGTGGCCCGCCGGACCCAGGCGTCGATGGAGAAGTCATTCGTGCCGAAATTGATGGCGTTGTAGGACGGCACCTCGACGTATTGGGTTAGGCCGTCAAAGCTTAGGCTGTGGGCAACGTAACCGTTGACGGCCACGGGGCCGTTCACCTGCGTGCCGCTGTTGCCACCCGGGACAAGATTGGCCGAGATGATCCCGTTCGTTTCGTCAAACGGCAGCCACAAGACCATGTTCGTCGGCGCGACCACGCAGGAGTTGGTTTGAACGCACGACCCGCCGACCCGAATCGTATTGTTGACGGTATCCGCCACATAGATTTTGCCCGTGCTGTCCACCGCCACACCGCCGGGAAAAAAGAATTGCGCGGCGATGCCCAAGCCATCGGTGCTGCCAGCGACGCCGACCGCACCGGCCAGCGTGGTCACGCTGAGGCCGGGAGTGATTTTGCGAATGGTGTAGCCAGCGCCAGGGCTGCCTTGATCCGTCACATAAACATTGCCGCCGGCATCCACCGCCACGCCGCAGGGGCCGCCAAACGGACTGATGGCTTGTAGATCACTAAACCGCGCGCCGGGGTTCGGCCCATCGTTGAAGCCCGGGGTAAAGACGGCTCCGGCGAGCGTGCTGACCCCGCCGCCGGAAAGAATTTTGCGGACGGTGAAGTTGCCCGAGTCCGCCACATAAATATTGCCACTGCCATCAATGGCGATCCCCCGGGGCGTATTAAACAGCGCGACGTTGTTCGCGCCATCGGTGCTGCCACCGTTGTTGAGTGTCCCGGCCAGCGTGGTCACGACGCCCCCGGGGACGGTGATCGCGCGGATGAGTTGGTTGTTCATGTCCGACACATAGACCATCGTGCCGGCGCTGTTCACCGCCACGCCGAAGGGATCGCGAAACTGCGCGGCGGTGCCCGGGGCATCGTTGAAGCCAGGGACGCCGACGGAGCCGGCCAGCGTGGTCACGACGCCGCCGGTAATCATGCGGATGAGGTGGTTGCCGGTATCCGCCACATAAACCACCGTGCCGGCGCTGTTCACCGCCACGCCGTTGGGGCGATTGAATAGCGCGGTGTTGGCCAGTCCATCATTGAAGCCAAATGAACCTGGCCCAGGGACGCCGGCCAGCGTGGTCACGCCGCCCCCGGGCGTGATTTTACGGATGGAATTATTGCCGGTATCCGCCACATAAACATTGCCAAAGCCGTCTACCGCCACGCCATAAGGTCGGCCAAACCGGGCGAGGTTGCCCGTGCTATCGGTGGTGCCACTGGTGCCCGCCAGACCGGCCAGCGTGGTGATGCAATACGGTTCGTAGATGGAGGTGTCCGCTTGCACGCTGGCCCCAAACGGGACCAGCAAACAACCGAGGCACAGGAGCAGCGCCGCCGGCAGGCCGAGGAGGCGCGCGCGGGTGCGGGGCCACCACAAGTTCGCAGCCTCGGGAGTTTGGGCGGCGAGCGCGGGCGGCGTGAACGGGAGCAGTTCAGTGGTTTTCATAATAAATGGCGGGGTTGGATTATTGGCGGACGACGATGGGCTGAGAGGGAGTCGGGACGACCGCGGGCGGAACACCCGCCAGAGGAGGAGGCGGGGCTGGGGCCGTCGTCAGGAAGTCTTTGCCGAGGTAAACGACCAAGGAGTGGATCTGCGCCGTCGTCAGCGGGCCGCCTTCGGACTGCGCGAACCCCGGCATCATCGTCGCCGCCTTGCCGAACGCGATCCAGGTCCACCAATACTGCGCGTTGGGCTTGAACTTCAAGGCCTGCAGGTCCGGCACGACCGAGGCCCGGTGCCCGTCGTCGTGACAAATGCCGCACATCACCACGTAAAGTTCCCGGCCCGACTTGCCGAGGGCAGGCTCGGCGTGGCACTTGGCGCACTCGCCCTTGAACACGGCCTGCCGGTCAGCCTTGGCGAGCAGTAGGTTGCGTTCGCGCTCGGGGTTGGCCGTTGGGGCGGGCGGATTCACCACCGGGGGCACCGCGACGCCCCGGACGGCGGCGGCATGAAGGGGGGGCGAGAGGCTGACTGCGGGCGGGAGAGCGGCCGGCGGCATGGTCACGCTGACCGTCAAGACCTTGGCCCCAGCCGAGCTCATCACGGTCACGGTTTTGGCAAAGGTGCCCATTTTCCCGACCAAGTTCATGGCTACCTCGATCGTGCCGTTCGTGCCCGGCGGCAGGATCCAAGGCAACGGGGGCACCTTCGCCGCCGTGCAGCCACAGGAGGTCCTGACGGCGGTGATGGTGATGGGCCCCGCCGCAAGGTTGCTCAAGGTGAAGGCGAAATTCACGCTCACCTCACCCGGCTTGGCAGTAATGGACTTGCTGTCCGCATCGGCGGCCAGGTCCGTCAGCGAGAGCGACGGAGCGGGGGCAGCCGGTGGAAAAGGCACCGGCGCGGGGGAGAGGACGGGCGGCGTGACTACTCGCGGTGGCGGAACCGCGCCGGGCTTCTCCTCGGCGGACGCCGGCGAGGGCGCGGCCGGGCACAGGAAAACGAGCGCGACCAAGCTGAAGGCTGCCAGCCGCCCGATGCCGATGATGCTGAAGCTGATAGTTTTGATGGGGATTACCTTAGTGTCTGGGTCAATTCCATGCGGTGGTAAAGCCGCCCGAAGCCGCTGCTATAAGGTCGTCACCGTTTTGACCGTGCTATAGGTGTTGCCGGCGGGGTTGGCGGTCTTCACGCGGAGGTTCACGGGCTGGCCGGGAGCGAAACCGGTGAGGGTCTGGCCGCAAAAATTCATGGAGTTGGCGCGGGTGGGTTGGCCGGGGGCGGGGTGACGGGCGGCGGCGCGCCGGGTTCGTTCGGCTCGAAGATGTAGACCACGCCCCAGCGGGTGCATTTCTGGCGGCGGCTGGCGTCGTTGGGGTCTTTGCGGAA
>JAYTIO010000434.1:0-4462 GCA_043731805.1 Pedosphaera sp.
CGCTCCGGGGAAAAGCCAACGGCGGTGGCTGACGCCACCGCCGTCGTGAAAATGGCTGGGAACTGGGCTTACTGCTTCTTCCGCTTGGCGGCCTGCTCGGCGACGAACTTATCGTATTTCTCAGCCTGCTCGGGCGTGAGCACGGCCTTCACCTTGGGGGCGATCTCTTTGCGGGCCTCCTGCATCTTCTTGCCCTTTTCCTCGCGAGTCCCGTTCGTGTCCGCGAAGATGGCGCGGAGCTTCTCGCCTTCTTCCTTGAGGATGGGTTCGAGCTTGGTCTTCTGCTCGTCGGTGAGCTTGAGCGCTTCGGAGAGCTGCTTCATGCGCTCTTCCGGCGACATACGGCCCCGGCCTTCGGCCTTCTTTTCCTGCGCCTGTGTGAGGGCGGGGCTGACCGTGAGGACAGCGCCCAAGGCGAGCGCGAGTAACGATGACTGCTTCATGGTGATGATGGGTTTCGGTGTTGGTGTGGCCGGCGGAAATGCGCGCCCGCCACGGAAGGACAGACGCCGCCGCGCGCCAGTAGTTACGTCAGACCACCACCACGGGATTCTCCAGCGTGCCGATGCCAGAGATGCGGATGCGCACGCGGTCGCCGGCGGCCAGGGTAAAACCATCCGGCGGCACCACGCCCGTGCCGGTGAGCAGCAGCGCGCCGTGGGGAAAGCTCTGGCTGCGGAAGAGAAACTCCGCGAGTGAATCGAACGTGCGCTTGATCTGCCCCACTGTGGTTTCGCCGCTGAAGACGGGCTGGTCGCCCCGCAAAATCTCTACGCCGATCGTCCACGCCCGCGCCTCCGCCTCGCTCGCGCCCACGGTGATGAACGGGCCGACGGCGCACGACTTCAGGTAGGTCTTCGCCTGCGGGAGGTAGAGCAGGTTCTCGCCCTCGATGTCCCGCGAGCTCATGTCGTTGCCGATGGTGTAGCCGACGACTTGCCCGCGCGCGTTGCACACCAGCACGAGTTCCGGCTCCGGCACGTTCCACTGCGCGTCCTTGCGGATGCCCACGTCGCCGCCGGGCGCGACGACTTTCTCGGGGAGGGACTTGAAGAAAATCTCCGGGCGTTCGGCATCATATACTCGGTCGTAAGCGCTGGCGCTGAACTCGGACTCGTCCATGCGCGCCTTTTTGCTGCGCAGGTAGGTGACACCGGCAGCCCAGACCTCCTGCTGCTCGACGGGCGCGAGCAGCGTGACCCCGGCAAGGGAGTAGCGCGGCAGGGGCAACGCGGCAAAGGCCTGAAGGACTTCGACCAAGTTGTCGCAGTCCAGCAGCGCGGTGAGGCGCGACACCCCGGCGGCGGCGAGGTCGAAGACCGTGGCGTCGTCCGTGGTGAGGCCGACGTGGACGGCGTGGCAGTGGGCGGGGAGTTTGAAGCGGCAGAGTTTCATGGTCATGGCGGCGGGCATTAAACGCGGATGGTGGGGCAAGGCAAACAGAAGTTCGGGCGGTGTCGGCTCCTGCTCGTAATCCTGATCCTAATCCTGCTCCACCTGGCGGCCGGAAGTCGGAGCAGGATGAAGATCAGGATTACGAGCAGGAGTGGAAACCGACCTCGCGGCTTGCCTGTCCCTTGGGCTTTTGCCTACTGTCCGCGCGTGTCACAGCAGCAGCAGACGCTCCGGGAACCAGTCTCCTTTTCAGGTATCGGCCTCCACAGCGGGAGCCGGGTCAACATGACGTTTTTGCCCGCCCCCGCCGGCGCGGGCATCCGCTTCCGCCGCGTGGACCTCGACGGCAAGCCGGAGATCGAAGCGCGCGTGGAGCACGTCGTGGACACCAACCGCTCCACCACGCTGGGCAAGGGCAACGTCAAGATTCACACCGTCGAGCACGTGCTCGCGGCCTTCAGCGGCGCGGGCGTGGACAACGCGTTCATCGAGCTGGACGCCAGCGAGCCACCCATCGCCGACGGCAGCGCGCGCGAATACGTGCGGATGATTGAGCAGGCCGGCCTCGTCCCGCAGGCCGAGGCGCGGGCACCGTATCGGGTGACGGAGCCAATCCAGATTCAGGTGGGCGAGACGATGATGCAGGTGTTCCCGCACGACCGGCTCAAGATTTCCTGCACCAGCTCGGGCAGCGGCGGGCGTTTCACGCAGTTCTTCAGTCTCGAAGTCACGCCCGAGACCTGGCCCAAGGAACTCGCGCACGCGCGGACGTTCTGCTTCTTCGAGGAGCTGGAGCAGCTCTACAAGCACGGCCTCATCAAAGGCGGCAGTCTGGAGAACGCCGTGGTCATCCGCGACGACGCGGTGCTGACCACGGAGCCGCTGCGCTACGAGGACGAGTTCGTGCGGCACAAGATTTTGGACATCCTCGGCGACCTCTCGCTGCTGGGCCGGCCCTTCCTCGGGCACATCGTCGCCATCCGACCGAGCCACACGGGGAACTTCGAGTTGACGCGGCAGATCGCCGCGCAGATGCGCAAGCCGGAGAAGGCCGTGCAGACCTTCTCGCCGCCGCCCGCGAAGTCCGCCGACGAGAATCTCGTGCGCGACGGCGCGACGCTGGACGTGATGCAGGTGATGAAGATCCTGCCGCACCGCCCGCCCTTTCTGATGGTGGACCTCGTGACGAAGATCGAGGGCAACCGCATCGTGGCGCAGAAGAACGTGACGATGGGCGAGCCGGTCTTTCAAGGGCATTTCCCCGGCCATCCCATCCTGCCGGGCGTGCTGCAACTCGAAGCGATGGCGCAGGTCGCCGGCATCCTGATGATGCGTCAGGCGGAGAACGCCGGGAAGCTGGCCTACTTCATGTCCGCCGAGGAAGTGAAGTGGCGCAAGCCCGTCCGCCCTGGCGACGTGCTGGTGATTGACGTGACCATGACCAAGATGCGCGGGAAGATCGGCAAGGCGCGCGGCGAGTGCAGTGTGAATGGCGAGGTTGTCAGCGAAGCGAACGTGACCTTCATGCTCATGGACAAGGCATGAGTTCCGTGAGCATTCATCCCACGGCGGTGGTTCATCCGAAGGCGAAGCTAGGCGAAGGCTGCGAGGTCGGCCCGTTTTGCTTGATTGGCGAATACATCGCGCTCGGGCCGAACTGCAAACTGCATTCCCACGTCGTCGTGGACGGGCACACGACGCTCGGCGCGAGCAACGAACTCTTCCCCTTCGCTGCCATCGGCCTCAAGACGCAGGACTTGAAGTGGAAGGGCGGCGTCACCCGCACGGTCATCGGCGACCACAACGTCTTCCGCGAGAACGCCACCGTTCACAGCGCCACCAACGACGGCGACGCCACGGTCATCGGCTCGCACAACCACTTCCTCGCCTACACGCACATCGCGCACGACTGCGTCGTGGGCAGCCACATCGTCATGTCGAACGTCGGCACGCTGGCGGGGCACGTCATTGTCGAGGACCACGCCATCATCGGCGGGCTGGCGGCGGTGCATCAGTTCTGCCGCATCGGGCGCATGGCCATCATCGGCGGCTGCGCGAAGGTCGTGCAGGACGTGCCGCCCTTCATGCTCGCCGATGGCAACCCCGCCGAGACCAAGGCGCTCAACAAGGTTGGCCTGGAGCGCAACGGCGTGTCCGACGCCGCGCAGGCCGCGCTGAAGAAGGCGTTCAAACTACTCTTCCGCGACGGGCTGACCGTGTCGAACGCGCTCCTCAAAATCGAAGCAGAGCTGCCGCCCCTGCCGGAACTCCAGCACCTCATTGCCTTCGTGAAGGCCAGCGAGCGCGGCATCAGCAAGTGAGCGGGAAGGGTTCAGTCTCCTCGATGAGTGTTGAGATCAGTCAAGATGCGCCCGTGCTCGTCTCCAGCCCCAAAAGCAAGGTTGACCGTCCCCGGGCGCTTGCTACATTGCGCGCCCTTTGGCGGCAAAAAGTTGCGCCGCCTGCCGTATGCGACACACGATTTCAGTGCTGGTGGAAAACAAGTTCGGCGTGCTCACGCGCGTGGCCGGCCTCTTCTCGGGGCGGGGCTACAACATTGACACGCTCAACGTCGCGCCCACGCAGGACGCGAGCGTCTCGCGCATGACCATCGTCACGCGCGGCGACGACGCCACGCTCGAACAGATCGTCAAGCAGCTCAACAAGCTGGTCGAGGTGCTCAAGGTCATTGATTTCCGCGACGGCGAATACATCGACCGCGAGCTGGTGCTGGTGAAGGTGGGCGTGGACTCGAAGACCCGCGCCGAGGTGATGCAGATCACCGACATCTTCCGCGCCAAGATCGTGGACGTGCAGCCCAAGAGCCTCACCATCGAGATCACCGGCAACGAGAGCAAGGTGGAGAAATTCCTCGTGCTCATGCAGACCTTCGGCGTGCTCGACCTCACGCGCACGGGCAAGGTCGCGCTGCCCCGGAAGTAATTCTCAGCAATGGATCCCAACGCCCAATTTCAAGCGGCACAGACGGGTTTTGGCATGGGAGCCACCTTGGCGGTGGTTGCTTCTTGGTCGCGCAACGAATCAATCGGCTGGGCTATCCTTCATG
>JAYTIO010000435.1:0-3390 GCA_043731805.1 Pedosphaera sp.
ACCTCATCGGGGTTCAGGCGGAACGGGCCGTTGAACTCGGCGCGAAAGACCCAGACGAACTCCGCGCCGGTCTGCGCGCAGGCATCAATTTTGAAGAGCCGCTTGGGCGTGCGCTTGAGGAACAGGCCGATTTCCTCCCGTGCCTCGCGCACCACGCAGGCCTCGTAAGTCTCGCCGGCGTCCACGTGACCGGACGCGCTGGAGTCCCAGGCCCCGGGGAAGGTGTCCTTCTTGAAGGAACGTTTCTGGAGGTAAACCTCGCCGCGCTCGTTGACGACGAGCACATGGACGGCCCGGTGTTTCAGACCGCGCGCGTGGACCTCGCGCCGGGTTTGCTTGCCGATGATTCGGTCGCGGTCGTCCACCACATCAAAAATCTCTTCACTCATTCGGCAAGGAGTTTGCAGAGTTTGATGAAGACTTCCAAGCCCACCTTTTCCGCTCGCTCCTGCGGCGAGATGCCAAGTTGGACGAAGGCGGCGCGAAGCGGTTCCTCCGGCCACTCGGCCTTGAGCAGCTTGAACATCATCTTCCGCCGCTGGGAGAAGGCGCGCTTGACCATGCGGACGAAGCGCTTGGTCTGCTGTTCGTCGAGCAACGGCGGCGTGCGGCGTGTGAGGGTGATGCAGCCGGACTCCACGTCCGGCGCGGGGAAGAAGCAGCCGGCGGGGATGCGGAAGAGGTTGCTCGGCGCGTAGTGCAAGCCGACCAACAGCGTGAGCAGGCCGTAGGCATCCGTGTCGGGCGCGGCGGCGATGCGTTGGGCGACTTCGAGCTGGAGCGTGACGACCATGCGCTCCGGCCCGTGTGGGTGGAGCGCCAGCTCGACAAGGATGGGGGAAGCGACGGAGTAGGGGAGGTTGGCGACGAGTTTCCACGGCGTAGGCGGTGCCGGCGATTTGCAATCGCCGTCTTCGGGAGCCGGCAAGTCGAGCGGCGACTGCGAGCCGCCAGCCCGGCGCTGGAGGTAAGCCAGCGCGTCGTCGTGCAGGAGCGTGAGGTTCAGCTCCTGGGCGAAGCGCTCGCGCAGAAAGGTCGTGAGTCGCCCGTCCTTCTCAATCGCCAGCACCGGCGCGCCGCTGGCCAGCAGCAGCTCCGTCAGCGGGCCGAGGCCGGGGCCGATTTCGAGCACGCGGTCGGTGGCGGATAGCTCCGCTGCCGCGACGATGCGCCGCAGTTGGTTGCCGTCGTGCAGGAAGTTTTGCCCGAGCGACTTGGTGAGTTGCAGGTCGCGAGCCTTCAGGATTTCCCGCATCTCGGTTAGCGTCATGGGAGGGAAGCCAGTTCGTCCGCCAGCGCCGCGACGGCTTGCCGCAGGTCGCGCTGGGAAATCGTGAGCGGCGGCGTGAAGCCGATGACATTCGCGGGCTCGCCCTCGGGCAGGAAAATGAAACCGCGATGCAACAGCCGCTTGATGATGCCCAGCGATTCCTCCGTAGCCGGCGAACCATCCGCCCGCACCAACTCCACGCCCGCCATCAGGCCCACACCGACCGAGCGACAGGCAACTTTGAACTTTGAACTTTGAACTTTGAACAACTCGGCCGTGAGCCACGCGCCCAGGCGCGCGGTGCGCTCCACGAGTTTGAGCCGCCGAAGCTCGCTGAGGTTTGCGAGCGCCATCGCGCAGCCGACGGGGTGGCCGAGGAAGGTGCTGGTGTGAATCGCCTCGCCCGTCGAGGCCGGCCACGCCGCGTCCATCACGTCCGCGCGGCCCACGCAGGCGGAGAGCGGGAAGCCGCCGGTGAGCGCCTTGCCGAGGCAAATCACGTCGGGCACTACGCCGCTGTGTTCGCAGGCGAACCATTTCCCCGTGCGCCCGAAGCCGGTGTAAATCTCGTCGAGGATGAGCAGCGCACCGTGCTCGTCGCAGAGCTGGCGTAGCAGCGGCAGAAAGCCCGGCGGCGGGACGCGCAGGCCGCCTCGCGCCTGCACTGGCTCAACGAGAATTGCGCCGATGTCGCCGCGCCGGAGGAGCTTGGTAGCCGCCGAGGTGAGGAGGCGGAACTGTTCAGCCTCCGTTGCCTTCCGCCCCCTTACCTCGGCGGCTACGGAGAACGGCAGGAAGTGGCCGAACTCCCGGAGCTGCGCGCGGAACGGACTGCGGAAGTGCTCGCGATGCGTGACGTTCAACGCGCCATAGCCCAGTCCGTGATACGCGCCCTCGAACGCGATGACTCCGCGCTTGCCCGTCGCGAGCGCCGCCGTCTTGAGCGCGGCCTCGACGGCCTCGAAGCCGGAGTTGCAGAAGATGGTTTTGCCGACCGCTCGTTCAACTTTGAACTTTGAACTTTGAACTTTGAACTTCGCCGCCCCCCACCGCTCAAACGTCAGCCGCGACAACTCCCTCGCCAGCTCCGCCTTCAGCGGATGCGGATGCACATCCCCCATCGCGTGCAGCAGCGTCGCCATCTGGCGCTGGCCGGCGCGAACGACGCGCGGGTTCGCGTGCCCCGCTGCCGCCACGCCGAACGCCGCCGTCAGGTCCAGATACTTGCGGCCCTCCGCGTCCCAGACGGTCACGCCACGCGCGCGGGTCCACACGATGGGCCACGAGCCGTCCGCCTCCATGAAGGTGACGTTGCGCGACTCATGGGCGCGCAGGAGAGCGAGGGTCTGCTCCGTGTTCAATCCGGGTTTCATCCGTGGCTAAGAATGCGGCTCAAACCCCGCGCTGGTCCGGGGCCCAGACAATCTTGTGCATCTGCAACTGGAAGCGCACCGGCAGCGCGTCGGCGATGATGCGCTCGACCAAGTCCAGCCGCGCGATGGGCGTCTGGCCGGCCGGCACGGGCTTCAAGACCTTGTCCTGCTGGTGCGGTTGGAGCGGCGTGACCCAGGAGAAGAGCAGGGGACAAGTCGCGGCGAGGTGGTGCTGCGCGATTTGCGCCTTCGCCCACTCGTAGTCCTCCACCGTGCCGATGACGAACTTGATTTCGTCCGTGGCTTTGAGATACGGCAGGTTCTCCCAGCGGTTGCGCCCGCCCTCGCCGCTGCTGGGGCATTTCAAGTCCATGATGCGCCGCACGCGCGCGTCCACCGGCGCGATGTCCAGCGCGCCGCTGGTCTCCAGCAACACCGTGAAGCCCGCATCGCACAGCCGCCGCATGAGCGGAAGCGAGTTCGGCTGAAGCAACGGCTCGCCGCCCGTCAGCTCCACCAGCGGCAGTCGTTGAGCAGAACTGAAAGCTGAAAGCTGAAAGCTGAAAGCTATCCGTTCCACCTCCGCGATAACCTCCTCCAGCGGACGGCGCTTCCCCTCCGTGAACGCATACGCCGTATCGCAGTAGGAGCAGCGCAGGTTGCACGCCGTGAGCCGGATGAAGACGCACGGCAGCCCGGCAAAGGTGCTCTCCCCTTGCAGGCTCAGGTAAATCTCGTTGACGACGA
>JAYTIO010000436.1:0-1624 GCA_043731805.1 Pedosphaera sp.
TCGGCAATCGGCAATCGGCAATTGCAAAGGCCCGCTACCTCATGCTGGGCGGCTTCCTCGGTGCCGGCAAGACCACCGCCGTCGCCAAGCTCGCCGAGCGGCTCACGCAGCAGGGCCTGCGCGTGGGCCTCATCACCAATGACCAGGGCAAGGAGCTGGTGGACACCGCGATGCTTCGCTCGCGCGGCTTCGCGACGGAGGAAATCCCCGGTGGCTGCTTCTGCTGCCGCTTCAACTCGCTCGTGGACGCGGCCAACAAGCTCACCGAACGCACCCGCCCCGACGTCTTCATCGCCGAGCCGGTCGGCAGTTGCACCGACCTCGTCGCGACCGTCACCTACCCGCTGCGCCGGATGTATGGCGACCAGTTCCTCATCGCCCCCTTGAGCGTGCTCGTGGACCCGGTGCGCGCCCAGCGCGTGCTCGGCCTCGCCGACGGCGGGCAGTTCTCCGAGAAGGTCCTCTACATCTATCGCAAGCAGCTTGAGGAGGCCGACCTCATCGTCATCAACAAGCGCGAACTCCTCGACGCCCTCCAACTCGACCGTCTGCGCCTGCGCCTCGCCGAGGCCTTCCCCCGAGCCAAAGTCCTCGCCGTCTCCGCCCGCACCGGAGCCGGCCTCGATGACTGGTTCAACCAGATCACCGCCTCCGAGCAAGTCGCGCGCGTGGCGATGGACGTGGACTACGAAATCTATGCCGAAGGGGAAGCGCTCCTCGGTTGGCTGAACGCCACGGTGATCCTCTCGAACCAGAAGAGCTTCGATGGCAACCAAGTCATCCGTGACCTCGCCAACTCCCTGAGCCGCCTGCTCGTCGATGCCGACGCGGAAGTCGCGCACCTCAAGATGACCTTGGAGCCGGAGGACGCGGGCCTGGGCGACCTCGCCGTCATCAACCTCGTGCGGAACGACTTCGTCCCCGAGCTATCGCAGGAACTCTCCGACTGGCTGGACGCCGGCAAGCTCATCCTCAACTGCCGCGCCGAGGCCTCGCCCGACACCCTCAACGCCGCGCTCAACGCCGCGCTCACGGAAGTCGGCAAGCAACACCCGGAACTCTTCCTCCGCCTGGAACATCTCGAACACTTCCGCCCCGGCAAGCCCCAGCCGACGCACCGGGACGCGTAGTCCAAGCAGGTCAGCGCGTCCCGCCTGACTTCTGACTGAACGGAGTCTGCTCCAGCGGAAGTTTTGAGATGGAAGGACAGGCGGGACACGCTGTCCTACTGGGGAGGATGCACACCCACCAATCCGCCTCCTGACCTCGGCGGCTGTGCGGCTCCCATCACTTCGCGGCGACGGGACTGGAGCACAGGCCGACGCTGCTGGCGGCGATGACGCGGCAGGTGTGCTTCGCGTCGGGCTTGCCGGGCGGGTTCCCGAACCGCCTCGCGGGCAGCGGGCGGTCCTTCGGCTCCGTTTGGAGTCCCGGCTTTAGCCGGTGGAGCGGTGCAATAGCCGGGCGCTTACGCACGCAGCACCTTGGTTCCTCCTGCGCCCCACCGCCTGAAGGCGGGACTCCAAGCTTCCACCGGCTCAGGCTGCTGATGCGGGCGCTTCTCCCTTCACCGGCGGCGCGCTGTCCTTGAACAACACCGCGAACACGAAGATCAGCACCGCCG